>JACQYM010000160.1:0-6811 GCA_016208225.1 Deltaproteobacteria bacterium
GGTGCAGGGAAGCAGAGAAGAGGCGGCCAGCAAGCGGGAACCCGCCGAGGCGGGACGGCAGGAGCTGGAAGAAACGGTAAAACCGCTGGATACCCGACGCTTCTCCCTGGTTCGGCACAAAAAGCCGGGAACAGAAAGCGGCATGGAAAGGCAAAAATCGTTTCCCGCCCCGTCATCGGCGGTCAATGCCATGGCCGAATAAAATCCTGTCCGCCGGGCACAGGCCGGGCTGCACTTCACCGGCCCGGCCTTGTCCCGGCGCCTGTTTTTTCTCAAGCAGGCGCCGTAGGCCCTTATCCGCCGTGGCCGAAACCGGTGCGCAGCAGTGAATCGCGGCTGATCATCCCCTTGAAATTCCCTTGCGCATCAAGGACAGGCAACCGCTTGATCCCTTTTGCGGTCATGAGCCGCATGGCTTCGTCGATGGTGGTATTTTCCTCCGCCGTGACGATATGCGTATTCATCACCTGGCCGGCGGTCCTGGCCTGCAGCAACTCCCGGAACTCCCGGTATTTGCGGCCCCGCTCCGTAAACGGCACCCTGCTGGCGAAATAACTCCAGATCCCTTCGTGATGCGCCGGGGCAAAGGTGATGAGCAGGTCCCGGTCCGATATCAGGCCGCGGAACCGGCCATCCCGGTCCACCAGCGCCACCCGCTGGATATCGTTGGCATCGATGATCCGGATGACCTCTTCCACCGATGTTTCCGGCTGCACCGTCTGGGTGTCCCGGCGCATGATGTCGGCGACCAGGTGCAGGTTGCCGACCTCGATCTGCTGTTCCCGGAAGGATTGCCAGTCCGGGGCCTCCTGCATGATCGTGCGGAAGATATCGAGGCGGGAGAGCATGCCGACGAGCCTGCCGCCGCCGTTGACCACCGGCAGACGCTTCACATCCTTTTCGATCATCAGATCAACGGCCTCGGTCGCCAGCCTGTCCTCGGCAATGACCACCGCCGGCCGGGTCATGGCATCCTCGGCCTTTTTCCCGGCCAGCGCCGTGAGCACCGCGGTCAGCCTGTCGCCATTGGATTCGGCGAGCAGACCGAGCCGCATGGGCATGCCCGCCTTGTAGATCAGATCCCCCTGACTGATGATGCCCACCGGCCGGTCATGGCCATCGACCACCGGCACACCGGTAAAGACGGAAGAGAGCAGCAGCCGGACCACCTGGTCAAGGGGCGTCGCCGCCGTCACCTTTTTGGGCGCGGGGGTCATGATGTCCTTTACCCGGGTGTGGCGGGGGATAACGGATTTGCGTGTTTTATGGGCCGCAACGCTAAGATCGCGCACCGCAATGATGCCCTCCGTCACCATCTCCTCAATGGCAGGCAGCACCCCGTCCAGCTGCGAGGCGGGCAGCACGATCTCAATGCGCAGGGGCATATTATAGGAGAGGACCTCCAGTCGGCGGGTGGCGATCTCGCCGTTCTCATAGCAGCCGTCCACGGCCCTGGTCACCAGGCAACGCGCCGCGATTTTCAGATCACGCACATACTGCACGATGGCCTCGTTCAGCGGCCGTCCCTGCCAGCGCGTCTCCTCGCTGGTGAATATTTCAATCACTTTGTATGCCAGCATCCCTGCCCTCTCTCCAAGGATTGTCCTGAAACAGCCACCCTGCCGAAATTTTTCCGCCACGGTGCGATACCATCAAATTTAACACGAGGGCGAAACCATGCCAAAAGAATTATCAGGGGCGAACCGATTTCCATCAATTTTCAGCCAGGCGGAACCACGGCAAAGAGGTACCTGCTGCGGCAGGGAAACGAACCATAGATAGTACCCCGGCGAAAAAGGTGCTATAATCGAAAAATCGTGGAAACGGGCATGGTTGCTTTAAACGGAGGTCTTGCATGGTACACAGGCTGATGGATCAGGTGCGGGAATTCTGGACTGCCGCCCTGCGCCTGAACAGCTATAATCCCTGGCGGAACCCCTATATCTGGTTCGGCATTCTCTGGGGGCTGCCGGTGCCGGTGGTCACGGCCTATCTGGAAATAATACTCACCGAGCCGAATCAGCCTGCCCCCCATATCCTCGCCCATATTTTCCAGAGTCCGCGCCAATGTTTTTTTCTTGCCCATCCGCTGCTTTTCGGCGCCCTGTTCGGCATCCTGGGCACAATCCGGCACGACAAGGATACGCAGATCAACAACCTCATCGCCGAACTGCAGCGCCTCTCGACCCTGGACCCGCTCACCGGCCTGGCCAACCGGCGCCATTTCATGAATGTCTTTCACGACGAGATCGCCAGGGCCGACCGGCAGACCCTTACCCTCTCCATTGTCTTCCTTGATCTCGATTTTTTCAAAAAAATCAATGACACTTACGGCCACCACATGGGCGACAAGGTAATCAGGGAGGCCAGCCGCTTCATTGAGACCCATTGCCGGCCGTATGATACCATCGCCCGCTGGGGAGGCGAAGAATATGTCATCCTGCTGCCGTCCAGCGACGAAAAGGAAGCCGCCCTTTTTGCGGAACGGATACGGGCCGGCATCGCCGCGGGTTTCAGCCCGGAAATCCCGTTTCCCCTGACCGTATCGGCCGGCATCGCCCAGTATCAACCGGGAGACACCTTGAGTGTTCTCGTGGACCGGGCCGACCAGGCGCTCTATGCGGCCAAACTGAGCGGCCGAAACAGGGTGATGGTGTCGAGCGCGCTGCCGTAATCAACCGGCAAGCCATCAGGCCCGAAAAGGGAGTTCACCCCTTGATGAATTCGCAACAAGCCTTTTTCACCACAGAGCACACGGAGAACACAGAGAAATAATATTTATACAATTAGTTATCTCTGTGTGCTCTGTGCGCGCCGTGGTTCATTTCAGTTTTACGCGTCGGTCAACTTTGATGAAATCGTAAAAAGTCTATTTTTACCACTGAGCACACAGAGATCACAGAGAAAATATTTTTAATTACAGTTAGTTATCTCTGTGGACTCTGTGCTCTCTGTGGTTAATTTTCAGTTTTTACAAGTCCGTCAACTTTAAGCACTCGGATCCGTTTCACTGAAAACCGGCACCGAAGGAAAGAGCGAGGTGTCGGTATGGGGAATGAAGCGGGACCCGGAGAAGCGGATCATGAACTCCTGGTTGACGTTGAGTTCCAGGTAGGTGATCCTGTTGACCAGCTGCAGGCAGCGCTCCCTGCCGCCCCGGTCAAGCAGCACCCGTTCGGCGCCGGCCAGGGAACTGTTGCCGATGGGCTGGAAGGTCGTAAGCGGCAGATCGGGCAGCATGCCCAGGGTGATGGCCCGGGCCGGGTCGATATGGCGGCCGAAGGCGCCGGCCACATAGATGCGGTGCAGATCGGCAAAATCAAGCCCCACCTGGCTGATCAGGGTGGTCAGAATGGCATACATGGCCGCCTTGGAGCGCATCATGGCATCAAGGTCCACCTGGCCCAGCACCACCGGTTCGCCGCCCGCCGCCTCCCCGGCCGGCACCACGACAAAGGCCGGCCCCTCCCCGGTATCGACAAAGCGGTCCGGGCAGCGCTGTCGCCGGAACTTGCCGCGGATATCAATGATGCGCGCCAGATAAAGGCCGGCGACCAGATCAATGATGCCTGAGCCGCAGATGCCGCGCGGTTTTTCGTTATCAATGGTCTGCCAGCTCAGGGCCAGGGTCTGCGGCTCGATGGTCACATGCTCGATGGCGCCGGGCCCGGCCCGCATGCCCATGCGGGCCACGCCGCCCTCCAGGGCGGGCCCGGCTGCGCCGGCGCAGGCAATGAGCCATTCCCGGTTGCCGATCACCACCTCGGCATTGGTGTCCACATCGATCAGCATGCAGGTCTCCTCCTGCTCATCCATGCCGCTGGCCACGATGCCCGAGATGAGATCCCCGCCGAAATAGCTGCCCACGCTGGGCATGACCCATACCGGCGCCGCCGGATGCAGGGCCAGTCCGATTTCATGGGCCAGAAAGGGATCAGGACTGTTGACCAGGGGGATATAGGGTTCCCGGCAGAGATGCCGGGGATCAAGCCGCAGAAAAAAATGCACCATGGTGGTGTTGCCGCTCACCGCCAGGGCCCGGATATTTTCCTCTTTTTCTCCCGCCTGCGCCGCCAGATCAGCGGCCAGCTCGTTGATCGCGGCTACGATGGCCCCATGCAGGCGGGCCAGGCCGTTATCTCTGGCCGCATAATGGATGCGGGTGAGGATATCGGCCCCGAACTCGATCTGGCTGTTCTCCCGGTTGCTCCGGGCCAGCAGCTGGCCGTCCGTGAGGTTGATCAGGGTGGCCTCCAGATGGGTGGTGCCCAGATCAAGGGCCATGGCCGGCAGCCGGGCCGGCTGCGCCGCAAAAAAATCGACCAGCATGGGTCCGGCCGGCAGATCGTTGAGAAGCGCCGTGCCCTGAAAACCGCATTGCCGGAAACGGGCGGCGATATGCGCCAGGCGAAACAGCGGGAGGCGTACATCGAGGCCGCTTACGGCGGACAGGGCCTTTTTGAGCTGGTCGATATCGCCGGTATTGTCCTGCAGGCTGGGCGGCGCAGCCGCCACCGCAACGGTATAAACAAATGGTTGCATTTCCGTTTTGAAAAAAAAGTGGTAGATATGGGTAAATATGATAAATTGAGATGCTTTTAACACCCGAAGGGGTACAAGCTCAATATATTTGTTTTCCCCACAGAGACCGCAACCGACAGATTCACGATGATGCAAATCTGAAAGATCACTTCGCAGACCATTAGAGCAAGAAAATCCAACCTCAAACCCGAAATTATTAAATTGCCCTGGTTACTCTACACATACCTCATCACCGAGGCGCTGGCCCCCTTTTTCGCCAGCCTGATTATTCTGACGACTATCCTCTTTCTCGGGCGCATCCTTCCCCTCTTTGATTTCATCATCAATTTCGGCATCAGCCTGCCGGACTTCATCCGGCTGTGCGCCTATATGGTTCCCAATCTCTTTCTCTTTGCCATTCCCATGGCCAGCATGCTGGGCGTCATCCTCTGCTTCACCCGCATGGGCAACGACAACGAACTGATCGCCCTGAAGGCGGCGGGCCTCGGGCTGTATCGCATGCTGCCGGCGGTTATCTTCTTCGCCCTGTGCACCTCGCTCATCACCGGCTATTTCTCCACCACCCTTATCCCCCGCGGCACCTCGGCCATGCGGCAGCTTTTTTTCCAGCTGGCCAAGGAGGGAATCGACCGGGGCCTGCAGGAAAAAAAATTCAGCGAAGGGCTGCCGGATGTGGTGATTTATATTGACGGCAAGGATGAGGCGACCCAGCAATGGCAGGGGGTCTACGTGGCCGACAGCCGGGACGCCGAAAACCCCCTCACCATTGTCGCCGAAAAAGGGGACCTGCTGGCCGACATGTCCGCCATGCTGATCACCCTGCGGCTGCAAAACGGCTCGATCCATCTGGCCAAGGACGCACTCACCCAGACGATTTCCTTTGCCACCTACAGCATCAATATCCCGTTGCCCGGTCCGGAAGCCGATGCCGAGGGCAATGCCGCCAGCGCCCGCACCAGCGAAATGACGCAGCAGGAGATCCGGGACTATGTGGCGGCCCATGACCGGGAATCGGCAGAATCCGTTTCCCGGCTGATTGAATATCATCTCCGGCTGGTGCTGCCCGGCGGCTGCTTCATTCTGACCGTTCTCGGCCTGCCCCTGGCCCTGCGCACCAGACCGGGCCAGCGCTCCGTCGGCGTGCCCCTCGGACTGATCATCTTCATCTGTTATTATATACTTCTCACCACCGTGAAATCCCTGAGCGAAAACAGCCCCATGCCGGTGGCGCTGACCATGTGGACCCCCAACCTGATCTTCGGCGTGCTGACCCTCTATATCCTCCGTTTCGCCAACCTGGAAAGCACCAGCAGCCTGATTGACTTCTTTCTCAAAATCATTGCCGCCATGCAGAGCCTGCTGACCAGGCCGATGAGGAAAAAGAATTCATGACCCTGCTTGACCGCTACATATTCAAACAGTTCTTCCTGAATCTCCTGCTGGTGCTGGCCTCGCTGGTCTCCATCTACCTGCTTGTCGATTTCTTTGAACGGATCGATAATTTCACCGAGGCGGGCAAGCCCCCCGGCCTGGCCCTCACCTACTTTCTGCTTAAAATCCCCTTGATCTACGACCAGATGTCGCCGGTCTGCATTCTGCTGGCCGGGGTCATTACCCTGGGGCTGCTCAGCAAAAACCGGGAACAGATGTCGCTGCATGCCGGCGGTATTTCCCTGGCCCGCATCGTTTTCCCGATCATTGCCGCCGCGCTCTCTTTCACCCTGCTGACCATTGCCGTTGCCCAGTGGGTGCTGCCGGTCACCAACACCCGGATCAACGAAATATGGTACCATGAGGTGAACGAACAGGTGGCCGACGGCATTGTGCGCAAAGGGCGTATTTTTTACCGGGGTGAGCAGGGAATCTATACCTTCAAACGGCCCGATCCGCGGCAGAACAATTTTACCCAGTTCATCTATACCGCCTATAATCCCGCCCGGCAGCTCACCCTGCTGCTGACCGCCCGGCAGGCATCATGGTCCGCCGGGCAGGGCTGGACCTTCAGCCAGGGACAGATGAAAACGGCCCAAACGGACGGCGGCTATGACATCAAGCTGTTCAAGGAACTGCAGTTTGGCCTGCCGGAAACGCCCCTTGATTTTTTCGTGCCGTCCTACCGGGTCACCGAGCTTTCCCTCTCCCAACTGCACCAGAACGCCAGGGCAAGCCTGAAGCATGGCGACTGGCAGGGTACGGTGGCGATCAATCAGCGCTTTTCCTTCCTGTTTCTCGGCGTGCCGCTGCTGCTGCTCTCCATCCCGCTCATGCA
>JACQYM010000160.1:6857-12003 GCA_016208225.1 Deltaproteobacteria bacterium
AGCGCAAATGGAACCGGGATCTGTCCATGACCATCCCCGTCAGCTGCGTCCTGGCCTTCCTGGCGTGGGCCATGTGGAACGTCACCCAGTCCCTGGCGCACGCCGCATTGGTCAATCCGGTGCTGGCCTCCTGGTCCATTCATGCCGTGCTGACCGTAACCGGCCTGATTCTGCTGTGGCGCCTGAACAGAATGTGACAAATGATGCTCTTACTGTACAGACAAAAAAGTGCCTAAAGTACTTAAAGTGCGCTAAAATGCCTGAAGTTCGGTGCTTTCTGCTCAGATACACTTTAAGCACCTCAAGTATTTTAGCCACTAAACGCCTGATCTCCGTGTGCTCTGTGGTGAAAAGAAGTTAATATGGAAGCGAAACAGGAAAATCTCTTCGATACCCTGCGGCCCGGGGCGAAAGTCGGCATTGTCGGCATCCCGCCCAGGGACGTGATCGGCAGACTCAATGCCAGGGACGCCCATATCCTTGATCTGGACGAGCCGCAGCTCAAGGCGGACATGGAGCTGACCGCCCCCTGGCTGCCCAGGGTGTATTGCGCCATTCTCCGCACCGCGGTGCTCAATGCCCTGCATCTGCGGCTTGACATGATCTTTATCGATGTGGGGCCGGGAAAATGCGACTGCGCCTTCCATGTCTCCACCGTGCTGCAGGACATCCTCCCTATCCCGGTCATCCGCACCCGGAACGAGGATGATGCCGCCTTCGGCCATCCGCTCTGTGCAACAAAAATGGCGCTGCTGGAGAAATTCAAGAGAATCACCGCCGGCGTGCAGAGCGCCGCGCCCTATGACGGCGCGCAATTCCCCCCCTGCCGGCCGACCGCCGGCTTCTGGGGCGTGCCGCCCCGGGATTTTTCCCTGCTCGCCCTGTTCCCGGACACCACCCATGTCTATGGCTGGACGCGCTGCATGGAAAACAAAACCCCGGCCGACTGGGAACTGGAGGCGCAGTTCAACGCCGAGGTGCCCACTGTCTTTTTTGCCCAGTCATTCTGCGCCAAAACCGCCCTGGCAAAATTTCTGGCGGCCAAACACCCGCACGGCCTCTTTCTTGATGCGGATGTGACCTGCAGCAGCAGCACCCGGGCCAAAATCCAGGCCTTTCTCGAACTCTCCGGAGTGCCCCATGCTGCTCGCTGATTTCGGCACCTCATACTGCAAATTTCTTGATGCCGCCGGGCCGGCCGGCACGCCCTATCTGCTGGCCACCAAGGACCTGCCCCGCGACCTGCGGGTCGATCTGGCCACCGGCCACAACGCCAGACGGTTCAGCGATCATTACGTCAACGAACTGACCGCCCTGGCCAGGGGCGGCGAGGAACTGATCGCGGCCCCGGATTACGTGCTGCTTGACTGCGGCAGCAGGGACATCAAATTCGTCTCCTACCGGCAGGGCAAGCTGGCCGACATGGGATGGAACAGCGAATGCGGGGCCTCCATGGGCTTTACCATTGAACTGCTGGAAAGCTATTACCATCTCGATTACAACAGCCTGGCGGTGCCGGCCAACACCTTTTCCATCACCTGCGGCGTACTGGGCATGAGCCACATCTTTGACGCGGTGACATCAGGCATCAGCGAAGCCGAGGCGGTGGCGCGCTTTGTCAAAGGCATCGCCCTGAACGCCTACCGCTTCTGCGGTTCACCGGAGACGCTGCATCTCTCCGGCGGGCTGTGCGCCAATCCGCTGTTTGTCGGCAGTTTCCCCTGCCGGGTCATCCCCCTGGGCCGCTTCGTGCTGATTAAAGGTCTGGAAAAAACGATCCGGGACAGCCTTTAGCATGATGAACCCGCAGAACCCCCGCACAGAGCGGCCCAACTGTTTTAACTGCCGCAATTTTTTTATCACCCACGAACCGCTGCATCCTTACGGCTGCCGGGCCCTGGGGTTCAAGTCGAAAAAAATGCCGTCCCTGGTCGTATTTGAGAGTTCGGGCATGGAATGCCAGCTTTTCAGCAGAAAATAATCTTGTTACCATCGAAACCTCGCCATATCGACAAGGCCGTTGCGTCCATGTATTTTGCTGCGATTTCGAAGGGTTTACAGTTGCCGGTTTACAGTTTACGGCCATGCAGATATCAAAATTTTGACGGTATCTTCCAAAACCGTCAACTGTAAACCGTAAACCTTATACTCAATTTCCTGGTTGCCGGGAAATGAGTAGTAATCAAAAAAATAATGAAGGGGCAGAAGCAAGAAAATGTATACCATTCTGTTAACCTACTCGCTGGTCGGCGCCGTGTCAGGGGTGCTGGCCGGGCTGCTCGGCATCGGCGGCGGACTCGTCATCGTTCCCATGCTGGTCTTCTGTTTCTCCCTGCAGCAGATCCCCCATGAACTGACCATGCACCTGGCCCTGGGCACCTCCATGGCCAGCATCATCTTCACCTCGGCTTCAAGTTTCCGGGCCCATCACAAACGGGGGGCGGTCCACTGGATCGTGGTGCGCCGCATCGTGCTCGGCATCTTCCTGGGCACCTTCCTCGGCTCCTGCCTGGCGGCCCGCATGTCCACCGATTTTCTCAAGGGCCTGTTCGTTGTCTTTCTCTACTACGTGGCGAGCCAGATGCTCATGAACAAGAAACCGGAACCATCCCGCCAGCTGCCCGGCCGCTTCGGCATGTTCGGGGTGGGCAATGTGATCGGTTCCTTCTCCAGCCTGGTCGGCATCGGCGGCGGCACCCTCTCCGTACCCTTCATGACCTGGTGCAACATCCCGGTCCATGAAGCGATCGGCACCTCGGCCGCCATCGGCTTTCCCATCGCCATCGCCGGCACCATGGGCTACATCTACAACGGCCTGCACGTTCCGGACCTGCCCGCCTATGCAGTGGGCTATGTCTATCTTCCCGCCCTGGCCGGGCTCATCGTGACCAGCGTCCTGACCGCGCCGCTGGGCGTGCATTTGGCCCACAGCCTGCCGGTGGCCCGGCTGAAACGCATCTTCGCCATCCTGCTCCTGATCGTCGCCACCCGCATGCTGGTCAGCCTGTTCTGAAACCTGCCCCATCCTGACCGCGCGCCGCAACCCGGCGGTTCGATAAAATCATTGACACCCGCCTGCCGCATAGGTAAAAATACCCGCCAGTCTTTTTTGCGCATTACATAATGCCATAAGCCGTTGTCATCAGATAATATCGCCATCCGGCGAGCAGAGACGGCATAAGGAACCGAACGGAATGCCCGGATATAAGGGGGGTATTTCGTACGGCTCCTCCGATCAACTTTTACCGAGCGGGGAGGTAATTTCGTGAAAAAATGTGCGAATTCGGGGATCAGGCTTTTGTCGCAGATGCTGCTCCTGACTGTCTTTTTGCTGACAGCAGCGGTAGCCGCCGCCGACCAGTTGAAAATCGGAGTCATTCTGGCTGAAACAGGCCCTGCTTCCTTCCTCGGCGGTCCCGGGGCCCGCTCCCTGCGGATGCTTGAAAGTGAAATCAACGGCGCCGGCGGCATCAAGGGCAACCCGGTGCAATTGATCTTCCGGGACTCCGGCGGCAGCGCTGAAAAGGCCGTCTCCTTCACCCGTCAGCTCATTGAGGAAGAGAAGGTCTTTGCCATCATCGGCCCCTCGACCAGCGGTGAGGCCCTGAAAATAAAACAAATATGTGAAGACGCCGGTATCATCCTCTTTTCCTGCGCCGCGGCCGAACTGATCGTCAAACCGGTCACTCCCCATATTTTCAAAACCGCCCCCAGTGACAGCTTCGCCGCCCGCCGGATTTTCATGACCATGAATGAGATGTCCGTTGCCAGCATCGCCGTAGTGACCGACAACACGGGATTCGGCAAGGCGGGCAAGGACCAGCTGCTGAAAATTGCGCCGGAATACGGCATCAGGATTGTTGAAAATGAAACCTACGATAAAGACGCAACGGATCTGACCTCCCTGGTGGCCAAGATCAAAGCCAATCCCGAGGTGCAGGCAGTGGTCAACTGGTCGATTGTGCCGGCCCAGTCCATCATCGCCAAAAACATCCGCCAGGCAGGGTGGAACGTGCCCATTTTCCAGAGCCACGGCTTTGCCAATCTCAAATACGCGGAAGCGGCCGGAGCGGCCGCCGAAGGAATTATCTTTCCCGCCAGCCGGCTGATGATTGCCGACACCCTTCCCGCCGGCCCGCAGAAAGATTTCCTGATGAAATACAAGACCGGCTATGAGACGAAATACGGCGAAAAAGTCAGCACCTTCGGCGGTCATTCCTACGATGCCATGCTGCTCCTCAAGCAGGCCATCGAAACGGCCGGCACCGATCCCGAAAAGATCCGGGAGGCACTGGAAAATATCAAGGGATTTTACGGCACGGCCGGCGAGTTTCATTTTACCCCGGACGATCACTGCGGTCTGGGGATTGATGCCTTTACCATGCTGACCGTCAAGAACGGCCGGTTTGAAATGCTGAAAAAAGAATAACCCCGGCGAAGGAGAGACGGGATTGGGCGGTCCCTGGCAGGAGGTGGCGTCGTGGCGGATCGCCACATGCCTCCTGCCTATCCCGCCAGGTATGCCGCTCAGGGATTGATCGTGATATCCATCATCTGCCCGGTTTCCTGGTCCCGGCAGCGCACCTCGGCGCGGATGGAACCGGGCGGAATCGATTCCGTCAACTCCATGGCGATGCGGATTTTGCCCGGCGCCACCTTTTTCATCAGCCACTGCGCCCTGCCCAGTTTCGGGTCAAATTTCATGGCAGGAGGTGTTGAGCTGACAATACCCACCTCCGGCGGCAGAAACTGATGCACAATCAGATTGGCGGCAGAGGGTCCCTTGACCTCCAGATCGAGGACAATATTCTTTCCGGCGGATGAAATATACCGGCCGCTCACCAGCTCGCGGGCCGATGCGGTCCGCACCGCCAGAAGAGTTGCGCAGGCAACCAGCATCATCAACCATACCATCCTTTTCCGCTGACAGTCCATCGTAACCTCCTTCCCGTCAATCTCTCTATGAACAAACATCGTTGCCGTGACCATTACCCGCGGCAGGGCGGCTATGGCAGCACCTCGAATTTTCCCTTTTCCGCATTCCATACATAGCCGGAGCCGAGCCAGATCTCTTCGATCTGATCAATATTGATGGCGATCCCTTTGATATCGCTGAACTTATCATAAACCGTGTGAATTTCCTCAT
>JACQYM010000161.1 GCA_016208225.1 Deltaproteobacteria bacterium
CCCGTTATTGCCGGGCCCGGCAAAGACGGCGATCATTTTCCCGCGCACCTCGCCGAAATGGTGACAGAGCCGGCGCACTGTCCGGCGGCCGGCATTTTCCATCAGCACAACACCCGGGAGGCCGATGCCGTTGATGGCTGCGCTGTCAATATGCTGCATCTGCTCCGCGCGGGCAAGCTTCATGTCCGGACCTCCGAGACCGCAATGTTCCATGATTGCGAATTCATCACTATCTTCATATTCTTTCAGTAATTTTAATGGATAACGGTACGTGCTCAAAGAAAAATCACAGACCCGCCACCATTTTCAGTGCAGAATTTTGACTTTATTATTAATATCATAATACTATACGCCATTGCACAAAAGCTTTCGGATAATAAAATTGAAAAAGGAGCACCACCGGACTGAAGTAACACATACTTTACCTGACATTACGCAGAAAACCTCTCCCGCCGCATCCGGCATGATCCCCAGGGATTATCATGCTGTCCGCGCTCTGCTTCGAGGCTTTCTGCGGATGCCGCAGCATTGCATATACCCAAAAACCTGAGGGGCCTGCCGGATGGTAAAATCCGCATCTCTTGCCTTTTACTGCCGGCAGCGGTCTCTTCCCGACAACGGAGGAATTCATGCAGGATATCAAGATGATTCGAAATGTTGCACTGTTTGGTCATGGGAAAAGCGGTAAAACCTCGCTGGCGGAAGCTCTGCTCTTCACCGCCGGCAAAACCAATCGTCTCGGTAAGGTTGATGACGGTTCGTCAGTTATGTCCTATGATCCGGAAGAGATCCAGCGCAAGCTCACCATCAGTTCCTCCTTTAACAACTTTACCTGGAAAAAAATCACCACCTATCTGACCGACACCCCCGGTGACGACAACTTCATCAATGAAACAAAATTTGCGGCCAGGGTGGCGGACAACGCCATTTTTACCCTTGAAGCCGTCTTAGGTGTCAAATATCAGACGCAAAAGATAGGCGGCTATATCCGCGATGCAGGCCTGCCCACCATCATCTTTCTCAATAAGATGGACAGGGAACGGGCGAACTTTGAAAAAACCATTGATGAGATCAAGTACCGGCTGCCGCAGGAACCCGCCGTGATCTATCTGCCCATCGGCGCCGAGGCGGATTTCAAGGGGGCGGTGGACATCATCAAGGGCAGCGCCTACTTCTTTTCCGGGGACGGCAAGGCCAAGGAAGGACCGATCCCGGCGGATATGCAGGATGAGGTTGATTTCGCCCTTGAGCAGCTGATGGAACAGGTTGCCGAGACCGACGACGAGCTGATCGAGCAGTTTCTGGAGGAGGGCACCCTGGACAAAAAAGACCTGATCAGCGGCCTGAAAAAGGCCGTGCGCGCCGCCAAACTTTCTCCGGTTATTCCCGGCGTCGCCACGGCAAATTTCGGCACGGAACTGCTGCTCAACGCCATCAACGAATACCTCCCCTGCCCGGAGGAGCGGCCGGCCCAGGTCGGCTCCGATCCCCGCACCCAGGACCTGGTGGAAATGACGCCCTCCCCCGATGCCCCCTTCTCCGGCCTGGTATTCAAAACAACCGCGGACCCGTATGCCGGCCAGCTCACCATTTTCCGGGTTTTCTCCGGCACCCTGGCAGGCGACAATTTCTACAATGCGAAAAAAGACGTGACGGAACGATTCAACCAGCTCTTCCTGCTGGAGGGCAAAGAAGTGCGTCCCGTGGACAGCGCCGGACCGGGCATGGTGGTCGCCCTGGCCAAGCTGAAGGAAACGAGCACCGGCGACACCCTGTGCACCAAAGAGAATCCTGTTCTGTATGAAGGGCTCGATCCGATCAGGCCGGTCATGTCCTTTGCCGTTTCACCGGCCAAGAAGGATGATGAGGACAAACTTTTCTCCTCGATCTCCAAAATGCTTGAAGAGGACCCCACCCTGCTGCTGACCCGCGACCAGCAGACCAGGGAAATCATCCTTTCCGGGGTCGGCCAGGTGCATCTGCAGGTGCTCGGCGACAAAATCAAGCGCAAGTTCGGCGTCGAGATGCAGCTGCACGCTCCCAAAGTGCCTTACAAGGAAACCATCAAGGGCAAGGCGCGGGTCCAGGGCAAACACAAGAAGCAGTCCGGCGGCCGCGGCCAGTTCGCTGACTCCTGGATCGAAATGGAGCCGCTGCAGCGCGGGGGCGGCTTCCTGTTTGAAGACAAGATCGTGGGCGGCGTCATCCCGCGCCAGTATATCCCTGCCGTGGAAAAAGGCATTATCGAGGCCATGGAGAAGGGCGTGCTGGCCGGCTACCCCATGGTGGATGTCAAGGTCGCCCTGGTGGACGGCTCCTTCCATGCCGTTGATTCCTCGGAAATGGCCTTCAAGATTTCCGGCTCCCTGGCCTTCAAGAAAGCAGCCCAGGAGGCAAACCCCGTGCTGCTCGAACCGATCATGAACATGACCATCTACATGCCCTCCGAATGCGTGGGCGATGTGATCGGCGACCTGAACGGCAGACGCGGCCGGGTCATGGGCATGGATTCCCAGGAAAGCTCGGAAATCGTCACCGCCCAGGTGCCCATGTCGTAAATGCTGGAATACGCCCCGAACCTCACCTCCATCACCGGCGGCCGGGGCACCTACACCGCGGAATTTTCCCATTATGAAGAGGTGCCGGCCCAGATTGCGGAAAAGATCATCGCCGCCGCCGGCAAGCAGGAATAACGGCGCATGGAAAAATCAGGTTTCACCTGCGCCATTCTCACGGTCAGCGACAAGGGGTCAAGGGGGGAACGCCGCGACACCAGCGGCCCCCAGCTGCAGAGTCAGCTGACCGAGGCCCGTTTCCAGGTGGTGGCCACGGCCGTTGTCCCGGATCAGCCGGAGCTGATCCGGGCAGCCATTGCCAGATGGGTGGATGAGGAGCGGATTGACCTGATCATCACCACCGGCGGCACCGGCGTGAGCCCATCGGACCGCACCCCCGAGGCGACCCGTGAGCTGCTTGATCTGGAGATCCCGGGCATCGGCGAAGCCATGCGCATGGCAAGTTTCGCCAAGACGCCCAATGCGGTCCTGTCCCGCGGTCTTGCCGGCATCAGAAAAGAAAGTCTGATCATCAATCTCCCCGGCAGCGAAAAGGCGGCCAGGGAGAACCTGGAAGTCGTGCTGCCGGCCCTGCACCATGCCGTCTACAAAATAAAAGGCGGCGCAAAAGATTGCGCCGCCTGCTGAAAAAAAATGAAATAAAATTAACCACGGAGTGCACAGAGCACACAGAGATAACGAATTGTAATAAATAGTATTTGCTTATCCTCCGTGTGCTCTGTGGTGAAAAAAAGACGCCCCGGATGACAAGATTGACCTGCCGCGTTATTTCTCGCTACCTGCCGCCGGTTTGGTCTCCAGGGCCTGCGTTTTGTAGGTGTTAATCTGACTCACGGCAACCAATGCGGTGGGATCTTCACAGAGACATGCCTCCATGCCCTGCTGCTGCAACTGCCGGTGATCCAGTTTAATCAGCACCGCATCGCCGGCAATGACGGAATCCGGATAAACAATGCCCTCCACCAGCATGGACTCCATGTCGGCCCGATTGTCATGTTTGACGATAAAACTCTGCTGGGCCGCCATGCTTTCATAGGAAATACCTTCATCCATCATAGCGGTCATGTCCGTAGCCGCACCGGCTGCAGCGCCGGTCAGGATGATAAATGCCGATACCGCCAGACTGCCGCCGAACAATTTCATGCAAATCCCGTTCTTCATTTTCTCCTCCCCATATAGATTGTCAATTCCATGGAAACTTACCGGATTCGGTGAGTTTCCTGAGCAAAACACTTCCCCGGGCTGAGATATATCTTCATCTTGCCTTTATCAATGCGGTAACATCGCCTGCAGCAACAGAAATACTGTATACACAGCGAAGCGACTCAAACCTATGCCGCTCTGATTGCTGCATGCCAGCATGACAGGCTATACGACATTTACCCCAAATGCGTCGTGTCCTCAACGAAAATTTTGGGATATATTACCCAAACCAGGGGCAATGTACCCATCAATAGTCAAATATTTTTCAGCAGGAAAAGTCAACAAGGACCGTCTATTTCCAGCTGCGCACCAGCTCGATCAACGTCCTGGCCGCGATGCCGGAAGGCCCTTTGGGCACATAGGGTTTTTCCGTGTAATTCCAGGCCGTGCCGGCGATATCCAGATGGGCCCAGGGGGTTTCCCCGACAAACTCCTGCAGAAAGGCGGCTGCGGTGATCGTGCCGGCCGGCCGGCCGCCGACATTTTTCAAATCAGCGATCTGTGATTTCAGCTGTTCCCGGTAATCATCGGCCAGGGGCAGCCGCCACAGCAATTCCCCGGCCCGCTCCCCGGCCGCCAGCACTTTGGCGGCAAGCTCATCATTATTGGCCAGCAGTCCGGTGCGGTGGTGGCCGAGGCCGATGATCACCGCACCGGTGAGCGTTGCCACATCAACCACGGCATCCGGCTTGTATTTTTCCACGCCGTACGCCAGGGCATCGGCCAGGATGAGCCGGCCTTCCGCATCGGTGTTCAGCACCTCAACCGTTTTCCCGCCATACTGGGTAATAATGTCGCCCGGTTTCAAGGCCGAGGCGGATGGCATGTTTTCCGCGGCCGGCACCAGGGCAACCACGTCAATCCGGGTCGGCTGTTCCTCGCCGATGACTTGCATGGCCGCCATGACAGCGGCCCCGCCGCACATGTCATATTTCATGTCCCCCATGCTTTCGCCGGGCTTCAGGGAAATGCCTCCCGAGTCAAAGGTCAGCCCCTTGCCGACCAGCAGCAGGGTGGGCACCTTGCGGCCGGTCCGGTATTCGAGCACGACAAGCTTGGGCGGCTGGGCCGAACCCTGGCTCACCCCGAGTATGCCCCCCAGCTTCAGCTCCTGCATCTCCTCCTTTTCCATAACCCGAAAGAGCAGATGGCCTTCCCCGGCAATTTTCGCCCCATACTCGGCAAAGGCCTGGGGTGTCCAGACATTGCCGGGTTCATTGGCCATGTCGCGCACCGCGGCGCCCGCCTGCCCGGCGGCAAGACCACGTTTTACCGCCTTGCGGGCCGCCACAAGGGAGCCGTCCTGGACATAAAGACTGATCCTCTTGATTGCCGGCCGCTTCTCCTCTTCCTCTTTCTTCTTGTATTTATTGAACTGATAGCTGCCGAGAACCAAACCTTCGCTCAGACATTCGACCATGTCGTCCACCGGGAACGCCAGCTCTTCAGGCACGACAAGAAACAGTTTTTCCGCCTTCAGGCCAAGCGCCTTCTGGCCGACCACTCCCCCCGCCCGGCGGAACATCTCCCTGGTCAGCTCATCCTTGCCCAACCCGACAATCAGCAGTCTGCCGGCCTGCACCCCGTCAAATACCCGCTCAGGATAGATGAGCAGGCATTCCTCTTTTTTCCCCTGACAATCGCCAAGCTCAAATGCCTGATCAATCCTCTCCTGCACCAGCTTGTCACTGCAGACAGGCGGTCGTTTCTTTTCAGACTGCCGGACAAAATAGACGAGAAGATCCCCTGTGAACTGACTCGGTTTTTTATTGCTGACAACAATCCTCTTCCCTTTCCTTCATGATTGATGAAATCGTAAAAAATAAAAATTAACCACGGAGAGCACAGACCCCCCAGAGATAACTGGCTGTAATCAAAAATGTTTTTTTGTGTGCTCCGTATGCTCAGTGGTGACAAAAGGCGGTTCGCGAACCGCTCTCACATCTTCCCGTGCCGCAGCATGGAGATCAGCAGCCAGAATCCCATGATGCCCGCCAGCAAAAATCCCGCCAGGCCGATGACCGGAATATCATTCCACTTGGGAGGCACATCGGCAAGAACAATCAGTGAGGAGCCGACAATCTGGGCGGCAAGAACTATGGCAAAGGCAATCCGGTTGCTGGCCTGCTCAATATGGGCGTAAAAGGCATCCAGCCCCCGGTGTTCAAATTCGATTTTAATCTTCCCCTGCCTGGTCAGCGATAAAACATCGCGGAAACCGGCAGGAATTTCCTTGAGCAGATGGACCAGCTCCGTGCCGGATTCAATGATGTCCCCCATGATTTTTCCGGGGCTGTACCGTTCCAACTGGATTTGTTTAATAAACGGTTCGGCATGCTGGATGATGTCGAAATCAGGATCAAGCATGCCGCCCAGACTTTCGATGGTGCCGGTGGCCTTGACCAGCAGATAATAATTCGGCTTCAAACTTAACCGGTGGCGGGAGACGATCTCCAGCAGCTGATGCATGATCAGCCCCACCTCCAGCTCCTTCAGTGGCAGGCCGACATACCGGTCGATGAGATCGGCGATATCGGTTTCCAGGACGTTCCGGTCGAGCCCGTCCTGATGATGGGTAATTTTTAAAATTGAATCAACGACTTTTCTTTCATCCCGGCGCACGACATGCATGACCAGATCGGCGAAATCGACCCTTTCCTTGGGCGCAATACGGCCCATCATGCCATAATCAAGAAAACAGACGACATTGCCTGGCAGAATGAAGACATTGCCGGGATGGGGGTCGGCATGAAAAAAACCATGTTCAAAGATCTGTTTCATGAAAAGGACGGCGCCCCGGCAGGCGATCAGCCCCAGGTCATGGCCGCTCGTTTTCAGCAGGTCGATCTCCGAGGCCTTGATGCCCTCGATATATTCCATGGTGATAATTTTTCTGGTGCTGAACCGCCGGTATACCTTCGGGATGTAGACGGTCTGGTCCTCCAGAAACTGCCGGGCAAAGCGCTCGATATTTCTCGCCTCCAGATTGTAATTGATCTCCTTTTCAATGCTTCTGGCAAAAACCGTGACAATCCGGGTGGGCCGCTGCACCTCGAACTCCTCCAGGTGCCGCTCCATGAGATAGGCGAGATGGAGCATGATCTCCAGATCCGTTTCAATGATCTCCCGAATGCCAGGCCGCTGCACCTTGACCACCACCTCCTCGCCATTGACCAGCCGGGCCCGGTGCACCTGGCCGATGGAGGCGGCGGCAAGGGGCTCTTTCGCAAACTGCTGGAACACCACCTCGGGCGGTTGGCCAAGCTCTTTTTCAATGACCTCCCGCACCTCATCATAGGAAAAGGAAGGGACGTCATCCTGCAGTTTGGCCAATTCCCTGACGTATTCAAAGGGGATGAGATCAGGCCGGGTGGAAAGAATCTGCCCGAACTTGATGAACGTCGGGCCCAGCTCCTCCACCGCCAGCCGGAGCCGCTCCGGCCGGCTCAGCTTCTCGCTGATTTTCGGCTCCTTCTTGAACAGCATCTGCATACTCACCTCCAGATACTGCTCAATCTTCATGGTATCGATAAACTCGTCGAAGCCGTATTTGAAAAACACCGAGAGAATCTGGCGGTAGCGGCCGAGATTGCGGTACGTGCGGCCGATGGCCCCGATTTTACGGATATTCAGCATCTACTCGGCAGAGCCTTTCTTCTTTACTTTGCGGATCTCTTCGGCCAGCCGTTTTTCCAGGGCATCCAGATCATCGCGGCTGGCGAGATTCATCCGTTTCATGGTTTCCTCGGATACCTTTTCCAACTGCTTTTTCAGCTGCTCTTTGCTCTCCTGCGACTTGGCCAGCATCTCTTCGACAAACCGCTTGATCTCGCTTTCTGAGACCTTGCCCTTTTCGGAGAGCTCCCTGGCGAGCTCTTCAACCTTCTCCCGGGTGAGCTCC
>JACQYM010000162.1:0-16852 GCA_016208225.1 Deltaproteobacteria bacterium
CGGACGACGATCTCTACACGGCCATGGCGCTTTTTGACAAAAAAGGCATCGAGGAGATCCCGGTCGTTGAAAGTGAAAAGGAACGCTGGGTAGTGGGCATGCTCAAGAGGCGTGATGTCCTCGCTGCCTACAATCGTGAGGTGGTGAAAAAGGGGATCAGCAGCAAGGTCCCCATTCCCCTGCCATGATCCGGGAGCGCAGATCTTGGCCCCCATCCTTTTCCCAATCTGCCAAATACTTAGGAGCCGTTACGAAATAATCTCTTCATTTCTGATTATTTCGTTACGGCTCCTTATGCCGTCTCTAACATTTTGGCGACGATATTATTTTGTTACAACGGCTTACAAGTTGAATCCTGAGGAAATTGCGTATAATGTATGCACTTTCAATGCGTGCGGTCGGCAAACCTGAAGTGGAGCAGCCATGCAATACGTCAAAAGGATATTTCTGCCGTTTTTTTTAATGGCATTCGTGATGTCGCTGTATCAGGTCATCAAGTTTTTTCTCCTGAAAGGTGAATACACCATCTGGGAATCACATATCATGACCATTGTCTTCACCTCGCTGCTGGCGACCATCGTTTCCTTATGTCTTACCAACTGGACGGAAAGGATTGAGAAACGAAGAATGGAGGTTGAACTGCGCGAGGCAAGGGTGCGAACCCTCCAGGCCACCATGCGCACCGTGCAGCATATTGTGAATAACTTTCTGAATTGTCTGATGCTGATCCGGCTTGAGGCGGAAGAGGAGGGAACAATTTCGAAAAATTCCCTGGAAAAGCTGGAAGCAAACATATTGGAAGTCAGCAAACAGCTTATTGAACTGGGCGAGCTTGATGATCCGGGCAACACGGCAGAGTTCAGGAAATTTTTCCCGGCAGAAAAATAGAGTGATTTTCCATGGCCCATAACATAAGATTGATAAATCGTAAAAAAAATCAACCACGGAGAGTACAGAGCCCGCTGAGATAACTCGTTGTATTTAAAAATATTTTTCTGTGATGAAAAGAGGATTTTTACGAGGTCGTCAAGGTTTATGAATCGTAAATAAAATTCATCATAGAGCGCGCAGAGATAACTGGCTGTAATAAAAAATATTCCTCTGTGGTCTCCGTGATCTCTGTGGTGAAAATAGAGAATGCAAAACACAGGAGGTAAGCATGGCCCTTCATCCACAGGCAGGAAAACCCGCAGCCCTGGAAAATTTATGTAATATCCCCCGGCTGGTTGCCGCCTATTATCAATATAAACCTGAGGTTGAACTGGAAGAGCAGAAGGTTGGTTTCGGCACCTCCGGCCATCGCGGCAGTTCCTTGAAAAGCAGCTTCAATGAAAGTCATATCCTGGCGATTTCCCAGGCCATAGTCGAGCATCGCCGCGCCCAGGGCATCACGGGTCCCATCTTTGTCGGCATGGACACCCATGCCCTTTCCGAACCCGCCTTTGCCACCGCGCTGCAGGTCTTTATTGCCAACGGCCTGGAGGTGCGCTACCAGGAGGGCAGGGGATACACGCCGACCCCGGTCGTGTCCCATGCCATTCTCTGCTGGAACGGAAAACATCCGGCCATGCCGGCCGATGGGGTGGTGATAACTCCTTCCCACAATCCTCCGGAAGACGGCGGGTTCAAGTACAATCCCCCGCACGGGGGACCGGCGGACAGCGATGTCACCAAGCTCATTGAACGACGCGCCAATGATCTGCTGGCCGGAGGACTCAAAGAAGTCGCCTACTGGCCCCTGGCCCGGGCGTTTGCCTCGCCCAAGGCCATACCCTATGATTTTGTCCGACCCTATGTGGAAGACCTGCAGGCGGTCATTGACATGGCTGCCATCCGCCGGGCAGGCGTCAAGATCGGCGTTGATCCGCTGGGCGGTTCCGGCATTGCCTACTGGCCGGTGATAGCGGAAATGTACGGCCTTGATATCGAGGTGGTGAACAACCGTGTTGACCCTACCTTTTCCTTCATGACGCTGGATAAGGACGGCAAGATCCGCATGGATTGCTCCTCTCCCTATGCCATGGCCTCGCTCATCGCCCTCAAGGACCGTTTTGACATCGCCGTGAGCAACGACCCTGATTACGACCGGCACGGCATTGTCACCCGCGGGTCCGGTTTATTGAATCCCAATCATTATCTGGCCGTGGCCATTGAGTACCTTTTTACCCATCGCCCGGGCTGGAGCGGGAATCTTGCCGTCGGCAAGACCCTGGTCTCAAGCTCGATGATTGACCGGGGTGCCGCCGGAATAGGAAGGACATTAAAGGAAGTGCCCGTTGGTTTTAAATGGTTTGTGCAGGGGCTTTATAACGGCGAATACGGATTTGGTGGTGAAGAAAGCGCTGGCGCCACCTTTTTGCGCAAGGACGGCACCGTCTGGACCACTGACAAGGACGGCATCATCATGGCGCTGCTGGCGGCCGAGATCACCGCTGTCACCGGCAAAGATCCGGGGCAGCATTACCGGGCCCTTGAGCAGAGGTTCGGTTCGCCCCTCTATGAGCGCATTGAGGCCCCTGCTTCCGCTGAACAGAAAAAGGTGCTCACCCATTTATCGCCGGAGGATGTTGAGGCAGAGACCCTGGCCGGTGAACCGGTGCAGGCCAAGCTTACCCATGCGGCAGGCAACGGGGCGTCTATCGGCGGGCTGAAAGTGGTCACGGAAAACGGCTGGTTTGCCGCCAGACCATCGGGGACCGAGGATGTATATAAGATTTACACGGAAAGTTTCAAGGGCGCCTCCCATCTGAAACAGCTCCAGACCGAAGCCAGGGAGATTGTGACCGCGTCTTTTGCCAGGGCCGGATTGTAAGGGGGAGGAAGTCAGAATTCAGGAGTCAGGAGTCAGGAGTCAGGAGTTGGAGTTGAGGAGACAGAAGCTTGAGAAAGGTTTTCCTTTCTTCCGACTCCTGGCTCCTTCAGTTTCAGACAACCTGATCTCGGAGAATTAACATTGGTGCCAAAATATAAGTTCAGAATGAGTGTCTTAAGTTTCGGTACTTTCTAATCAGATAAAACCTTAAACTTTAGGCACTTTAAGTACTTTAGCGCACTTTAGGCACTCTACTGGTAACAAGCCGGAATCCGAGATAGTTACTTAACTCTCTAAAATTACGCCACGACATCAGGAGTTCTGAACTTATTTCTCCAGCTCTTCCAGTTTCTTTTTCGCTGCCGCTACCTGATCGCTTTTCGGATATTCGGCAATAATTTTTTTGTATACGATTTTTGCCGTGTCGTCGTCCTGCAGATTTTCAAAAGCCATGGCCTGTTTAAATAAAGCGGCAGGTGCTTTTGTATGGTTCGGGTAATCGGCTATGACGTTCTGGTATTCAAGGATGGCCAGGGCGAATTCATTCTGGTTATAGAGGCAGTCGCCTACCCAGAAACGGGCGTTGACCGACAGGTCATGGTCCGGATTCTTTTTAATGAATTCGCTGAAAAGCTCCTGGGACTCCTTGTACTTTTTGGCTTTGAAAAGATCAAGAGCCTCATCATACATTTTGTTTCCGCTGCTTTCTCCCTGTTTTTGCGGCGTTTCTGCCGGGCTGGCCTGCTCCACGGTCTGCTGCCGTTTTGCCTCGGCCGGGGTTTTTTTCGTTTTTTCCGGGGCTATTTCATGGGGCTGCATGCTTTTGGTGGCTGCTTCCGCCTTGTCGGCTGCTTCCGCTTTTTTTCTGGCCTCTTCAGCTGCTCTGGTAGCTGCAGTTGCCTGGGTTTCTTTAATGTCAGCCAGATGGGTATCTACCGTGGACAACCGGGTATCAATTTCACTGGTGCTCGATTCCATCGTGCCGATTCTTTCCTGCAGTTCGCCTGTTTTCTGCTCCAGATCTCGGATCTTTTTCAGTTCCTCCTGCAGATTCTTGTTGTCCGCCTGCATGTTGCGGTAGCGATGCCGCGATTCGTCAAGCTGCCCCTTTACCTGCAGCAGTTCGGCATTCAGCCGGTCAAGATTGCTGCTCAAGCCGGCCTGCTGTTTCTTCATCAGCTCAACGGATGATCCGCCGCTGTGCATATCCTGGACCTGATTTTCCAGGGCAACCATTCTGTTGTCCAGGTTGCGGAATTGCAGTTCAAGACTGCGGAAATCCTGATCGGTCACACATCCGGCAAGAAAGGGAAACAGGCCGGCAGCCAGAATCGAAAGATGATAGCAAGAGCGATATTTCTTCATTATGTCCTCTTTTTGCTTTCTTACTTAGGAGCCGTTACGAAATAATCTCGTCATTGTTACGCATTTCATTACGGCTCCTTATGCCGTCACTGACCATCAGACGACGATATTGTTTTATGGCAACGGCTTATGGATTTTTTACGAATTCATCATCTCAGGTACGAATTCATGCAAATCTCGTGCTGTCAGAGCTGTCCGGAGCTCAGTTCATTCTGTTGGACCACTGCGGGTACGTCTGGTTGCCGTCTAAGGCATAGAGCTGCCGCATGTCCCTGCCGTTTTGTGAAATAACATACAGTTTTCTTTTATCGTTAACGGTTCTGCTGAACACAATCAGCCTCGAATCAGGTGACCAGCTGGGTGCTTCGTGGTCGCCCGCGGAGGCGGTTAACTGAATCGGGGTCCCGCCCTCCGGTGAAATTTTAAAAAGCTGATAATTCCCGTTGGTTTTGCAGGTATAGGCAATCCATTTCCCATCAGGTGACCAGGAGGGGGTGGTGTTTTCAGTGCCCTGATAGGTGATCCTGCGGGTGGAACCGGTGTTGTAATCCATAATATAAATCTGCGGTTCGCCGGTCCGATCCGAAACAAAAACGAGCTGCTGACCGTCCGGGGCAAAGCTGGGAGAGACATTGATTCCGGCGTTTTGCGTCAGCCGGCGCACAATCGAACCGTCCGTTGTCAGCTGGTAAAGGTCGGGATTGCCGTCCTTGCTCAAGGTGGCGATCAGTGCTTTGCCATTGGGGGTCCAGGCCGGGGCCATATTCAGACCGACTCGCCGGGAGATGGCCTGGGTTGTTTTATCCTGGGAAAGATCGGTAATATACATATTGGCGTTGCCGCGATGATAGGAGGTATAAATCAGTTTTGAATTGTCCGGGGAAAAACGGGGAGCAACAGCGAGAAACTTGTGTCGGGTCACCTGCCGCACCGCGTCACCGAAAATGTCCGCGAGATAAATTTCCTTCTGCCCGGTCCGGTCGGAAGTAAAGGCGATTTTTGTTTGACTGACGCCTGGAACGCCGGTGAGTTTTTCAATCGCCTCATCGCAGAATTTGAGCACCATCGTCCGGCCTTTTTTGGCCGGGAAGGTGTATTTGCGGCCGAGAATCAATTTTCCTTCCAGCACATCATTGAGCCGCATTTCCAAAACCACGTTGTCGCCGTTCATCTCATATTGCCCCAGCACCGTTAGATCGGCGCCGACACTCCGCCAGTCGGCATCCTGCTTCCCGCCATAGGAGTCGGCCGGTCTGGTCTGGATAAAGCCGTGAAAATCGAGGGCCTTGGAAGCAAGCAGGGCAAAATCCCGATCCGTCTGCTGCACGACATCGGGCCGGGTCTTATTCTGGAAATAAGGGACGGCGACCGGCACCTTGCGGTATTCGGCCGAGGTGATGTCAAGATCTACCCTTTTCGCGGCCCATAGGGTTGAACAGGGCAGCAAAATCAATATGGCGATGAGTGTGATAATTTTTTGTTTCATTTCTGTATTCTTATTTTTTTATTGTAAGCCGCTGGGATGAAAAACAAGCCCGATTTCCAGACTTGATTCATCCAAATCAGCGGGAAAGGGGGGTAACGGCAGCGACTCTTTTAATGTTTTTTCAACAAATTGATTAAAGAAAATATTGTCTGATTTCTGCTCGAATTCATATTTGGTTACGACACCATCATTGCGCACTTGCACAACGACCACGGCTTTCAGGTCTTTTTTCCAGTCCTGCATCTCCGGCAGCACCCAGTGTTCATGGATCTGCTGCGATACGGCAACATAATATAGTTTCAAGGCGGCGTCCAGTTTCGCATCACTGCCGCCGCCCGCTCCGCCGCCGCTGCCGCCCGAGGCGGTCCCTGCCGCCGCCGCAGGTTGCGCTGATGTTGTCGATGACAAACGCTGCGCCCGGATTGAGTCGCGGATCTGGGCCACGGCATCATCAACCGCTGCCGCTGCCTCGGCCTGCATTTGCCTCGCTTTCTTCTCGGCCTGTTTTCTGGCCAGTTCATTTTTTATGCGATTGACGGCCTGATCAACCTTGATCTCCTCGTTTTTATCAACTTTTTTCTCGACAGTCTTCGGTTTAACTTCCTTTTTGACGAGGCGCGGTTTGAGACTGACAACCTCACCCGAGGTGCTGACCACAGGTTCAGCAGGGGGGACAGGTTCTATTTTTTCCACGACTTCCGGTTGTTTTACGGGCGGGGCTTCAACCTTTTTGACCACAGGAGGAGGGGGCTGCACGACCTCTTTTTTCTGGACCGCAGCCGGAGGCGGGGCCTCTTTCCTGGCAGGAGCTGCTTCCCTCGCCTCAAAGAGATTGACCGTATAAATCTCTTCACGATTATGTCTGAATTCGAAAAGCGAGGCAGGAAGCAGCATGAGAATCAGCACGATCAGATGAATGCCGACAGCCAGGGCAATGGTTTTTTTCCACTGTGCCCTGGCATACCCTTCGATGGAAACGAAATTGTCCTGCTCACAAGGTACGACTGTGAATAGCGGCATGACTCAGCGTTTCATCTCAATCGGCACGGTAACCATGCCGAGCTTGTTAAAACCAGCATCCTTCACATCGGCCATGACTTGCGCTACGATCCCATAGGGAACATCCTTGTCCGCCTTCAACAGAATGGTCCTGTCCTTATCGGTCATGGAGAGTTTCTCCAGTTCCTGGCGGAGGAGTTTGGCGTCCGCCTTTATTTTTCCCAGGGATATCCCTCCCTGCGGATCGATGGTGATAATCACGGGACTCTCGTCCTGGCGCAGGGGTTTGGCTGTCGTTTCCGGCAGGTTGACGTCAACCCCCTGGGTCATCATCGGTGCTGTCACCATGAAAATAATCAACAGCACCAGCATTACATCCACCAGGGGGGTGACATTGATCTCCGATACGAGGCCGCGTTTGCCTTTTTTTTGAATTGGTCCCATATTATTTAGCTGCGGGAAATAAGATCCCTTTCCACAAGATTGAGAAAATCAGCGGAAAAGCTTTCCATCTTTCCCTCAAAAGTTTCAACCTGATTTGAATAAAGGTTGTAAAAGATAACCGCGGGAATGGCGACGGCCAGACCGGCAGCAGTCGCCACCAGCGCTTCCGAGATACCGGGCGCGACAACGGCAAGAGAGGCCGAGCCCCGGACGCCTATTTCCTTGAACGATGCCATGATGCCCCATACGGTCCCGAACAGGCCGATAAAGGGGGTTGAGCTGCCTGCGGTGGCAAGAAAAGAGAGGGACTTGCCAAGCTGGAAAGATTCCTTGCCGGCGGTTTTCTGCAAAACCCTTTTCAGGTTGTTCATTCCCGCCAGGCGCATTTCCAGGGTCTGTAATTCCTCCGCGCTTTTTTTCTTGCCGATTTTCTGCAGCTCGGCGTAGCCTGATCGGAAAATTGCGGCTTCAGGGCAGAGGGAGGTTTCAAGTGCCGCCTTGTATGCCTCGGCAAGATTTTTACTGCTCCAGAAGTTATCAAGAAACACCAGGGTTTCGCTGCGCACCCTTTTATAAAGCAGCAGTTTCTGAAAAACGATGGTCCAAGACATCAACGAAAAAAAGAGCAGCAGGAGCATGACAAATTTGACAACAAGCCCGGCATTCCAGAACATTGCGAAAATATTTACTTCTTGCACGTTTTATTCCTTATTCAAATGCTTTTGTTATTTTGTGGAAAGTTTCAGAAATAAACCAGGGAAGGGATATACTCATAACAGATTATCGATGGATTGAAAATGTTCAATTCTTTATATATATTTTTTCAACTATTTCAAGCAAATTCTTCTGACGCGAAAGTTTTGCGATTTGTTTCGCAACAGCCCGATTTACGAAACACGACGAAGCAGGCGGAAGGTGTTTTTGGGGCTCAAGAAAAGGGCGCGGGACGGCAAAAGACGCGGGTGATTCAGCAAGAGGAAAGCTGCAGTGCAGAGGGTCCGCCGGGGGGGGGCGGGGCGGCGCTGTGAAATCATGGCCGAGCCACTAATTTCACAGCGCCATTTGAATACGCGAAAGCTATCCGCAACAAATGTTGGTGCTTCTTTGTTGCCGGCAGCGGACAGGGCCGGAAGGCGGAAAATCCTCTCTCCGGCACCGTGATCGCCGTGTTACCTCCAAACCCACTCTGTCTTCAGGTCAAGCTTCTTTTCTTCCTCGAAGAAAACGACCTCATGGCCTTCAAATTCGCCAAACGGCACATACCAGAGTTTTACCTCGACTACGATCTCATCATTCACCAGTTCCCTGGTCTTTTTGCCGGCCTTTTCCACATCCTTATACGGATAAGGAATCTCAAAGGTTTCATGTACTGTTTTCAGCGGCGGCAGACTTGTTTCACGCAGGAGGCCGCTCTTCTCGTACGGTCCCCTGCCCATTTCCGAGCCTCGACCCATGCGGGCCGGGTAGGGCATGTAAATAACCTGATCTTTGTAAACTTCTTTCCCATCTGTTGTCTTGGCGGTCACATCCAGGACCAGCCTATTAGGAGTGGGTCAGCCATCAGGGATGGTGTGTCCCGCCTTATTCGTCAATTCAACATTGATGATGCCCATGGGAATAACGCCTTCGGCGCTGTTCTTGCGCCAGAACAGAGAGCGTCCGTCCACTTCGACATCCATGGCCATCTTGATCATGGCCTCGCTGTTGTAGGATTGCATGTCGTGACCAAGCCCGGATTTCACCATATGGCACTCCTGGCAGCTTTCATGCCCGCCTTCCGCGGTATAGGCAAAGAGATAACTGCCGTATAAGGTGGCGCACTGGGAAGGATGAGCCAGCTCGAAATTCGGTCCCGTACCATGGCACTGACCGCAGAAGATCGATTCGCCCAAAGCCGGGGCCTTGCCCATTTTCGGGAATTTCTCATCTTCATGGTCGCCGTCCTTGGCGCCGTATACCGCATCCGGCTGGGGATAGCCGTCAGCCCACTTATGGATGATGGCCATCTTGTTGTGGCAGACCCGGCAATTGATATTCAGGCTGGCGATGGTTGCTTCCAACTCTTCGGCCTTGGCATCATCTTCATCCTTTTTGGCCTTCTGCCAGCCCTTGATGGTGGCGACAATTTCCCGCGCCACATCGTCAGTGGCCTCATCAAGCTGGGGCAGATGACATTTCGTACACATCCGGAGATGCTCGACGGTGATGTCCTTATCTTCTTTCACGCCGGAATAGGGGAAATTTTTCAGACCCACTTCAATGGCGGTGATGATGGTCGGCGCCGTTCTCGGCGAGCCCAGGATAGAATGAGAATGCAATGAATTGGCCCACTGATTGTGGATCTCTTCATGGCATTCCATACACCCGCTTGAATCATAGCGGGCAACCAGTTCCTTGATGGTCTTTGCCTTCGGTTGCGCCTCGGGTTTAGGGCCGCCTTCGGCGTATGCTCCGGACGTCCCCAATGCCGTCATGGCTAATAAAGACAAACCAATCTTTACAACCTTTTTCATGCCTCCTCCTTTCTCTTTCGATTAATTAATATTTTGCTTCTCGCTCCTCACTTCATTTTGTATTTAATATTAAATAGTTAACAAAATTTTGTATCGTTTGTAATGTAAATTCAACCTAGATGATCTTTGCCATGCTGTCAATGACAAAATGAGTAAATTCAGCCCGCTGACAGCAGTCAGGTTACTTTTTTATGAACAGTAATTCATATTTTGCAATGGCGCCCGTCGTTTCGACTGTCGAAAAAGATACACAGGCGGCCTGTCAGGTATTCCGGCATAAATCTTGTTCCTGAAATGATCGAAATGCAGGGCAGGGGAAGATCCGGTGATTTTCCGCACCAATGGACTTATAACCACAGACTATCCGCCGGAGCAGTTACGATATTTTTTGACATCAGCCGGCAAAGCAGGTAAATATTTATCCTTTTTTAAAGAAATACGATAACACTTCCATTCAACACGGCAACAGGACACATATGAAGGAAATACGGGTTGGACTCATAGGTTTTGGCACAGTTGGCAGCGGAACAGCCCAGGTGCTGCATGAACAGGCGGAACGCCTGAAAAAAAGGACAGGCCTGGCCATCGTTTTGAAGAAGGTGGCTGACATAACGACCACCGCTTTGCCGGCCTGCCTCGGCGCCACGGAGTTAACCCGGGACGCGGCAGACATTATCAATGATCCGGA
Organism: Deltaproteobacteria bacterium; assembly: GCA_016208225.1. Lineage (GTDB taxonomy): Bacteria > Desulfobacterota > Desulfobulbia > Desulfobulbales > SURF-16 > SURF-16. Next base: position 10,308 of record JACQYM010000162.1, read on the forward strand.
GATCGATATCGTCATTGAGCTGATTGGCGGCACCACGCTTGCCAAAAAATTCATCCTCGCGGCCATCGCCCAGGGCAAACATGTGGTTACCGCCAACAAGGCCCTTTTGTCCGAACACGGCATGGAAATATTCCGCGCCGCCGCGGCAAAGAACGTGGAAGTCGGCTTTGAAGCCAGCGTGGGAGGGGGTATCCCCCTTATCAAGACATTGAAAGAGGGGCTTGTGGCCAACCGGATTTTATCCATCATGGGCATCATGAACGGCACGGGTAATTATATTCTCACCCAGATGACCGATCACGGCACACCCTTTGAGAAAGTTTTAAAGGAGGCCCAGAAAAAGGGGTACGCGGAGGCTGATCCGACTTATGACGTAGAGGGAATCGATACGGCCCACAAGCTGGTCATTCTGATGACCCTGGCCTACGGGATGGACGTCCGTCTGCAGGACATCAACTGCGAAGGCATCAGTCGCATTGAACCCATCGATATCCAGTTTGCCAGGGAATTCGGGTACCGCATCAAGCTGCTGGCCATCAGCCGCAACCACGGCGATCATATCGAAGCGAGTGTGCATCCCACCATGGTGCCGGAGAAACACATGCTTGCCAATATCAACGGCGCCTATAACGGTTTCTATTTTACCGGCGACATGGTGGAAAATGTGCTGCTGTACGGCAAGGGCGCGGGAAAGATGCCCACCGGCAGCGCGGTTGCGGCCGATGTGGTGGACATCGCGAGAAACATCGTCCATAACGCCATCAACAGGGTGCCGAGCCTCTCTTACCTGCCCGAACATATTGCGCCGCGGCGCATTACTCCCATGGAAGAGATTCGCTGTCCCTACTATTTCCGCTTCACCACCCTGGACAAGCCGGGTGTTCTTTCCAGGATATCCGGTATTCTCGGGAAATATGATATCAGCATCGAGTCGGTCATCCAGAAGGGCAGGGAAAAGAAGAGCAAGGTGCCCATCGTCATGCGCACCTATGAAGCCCAGGAGGCTTCCGTGCGCAAGGCGCTCGGCGAAATAAATGCCATGGACACCACCATGGCGGAAACGGTCAAGGTCAGAATCCTGGTCGATGAGGGCAACTGATTTGAAATATATCATTCTGGTCGGCGACGGCATCGGCGATCTGCCGGTGGATGCATTACATGGCAAGACCCCCCTCGAGTTTGCCCGCACCCCGGCCATGGATTTTGTGGCCAGCCACGGTACGATCGGCCGCCTGCATACCGTGCCGCCGGGATTTCCTCCCGGCAGCGATGTCGCCAACCTCTCTCTGCTCGGCTACAAACCCGCCGAGGTGTATACCGGCAGATCTCCGTTGGAGGCGGCCAGTCTGGGTGTTGAACTGCAGCAGGATGAAATCGCCTTTCGCTGCAACCTGGTCAACATGAAGCAGGATGGCGACAGAATGATCATGATCGATTACAGCGGCGGCCACATCGAGACGGCTGAAGCGCGGGAATTGATCGCGGCCATCAATGATAAGGTTACCAGCAGCATGTTCACCCTCTATCCGGGGGTCAGCTATCGCCACCTCTTTGTCTATCGAGGCAAGAGCAGCGGTCTGGTCACGGTGCCGCCCCATGATTACACCGGCCGGGATGTGACGGCCTTCTGGCAGAGGTATGCACAGTATCCCGAATTGATGGCATTCATCAAAGCGGCAGGGGAGGTGCTGGCCCGCCATCCGGTAAACGCCAGGCGGCGAGAGCAGGGCAAGCTGCCGGCCAACGGCGTCTGGTTATGGGGTGAGGGGAAGGCGCCGTCAATGCCGACCCTCGCGCAGACCTACGGCATCCGCGGCGCCCTGATTTCCGCGGTCGATCTGCTGAAAGGCATCGGCGTCTATGCCGGCATGGAGATTATTCATGTGCCCGGCGCCACCGGCTATCTTGACACCGATTATCAGGGCAAGGTTGCGGCGGGCCTCGACGCCCTGAAAAGGTGCGATCTGGTGCTTGTGCACGTGGAGGCGCCCGATGAAACCGGCCACCAGGGGCTGCTGCAGGAAAAGATTCGGGCCATTGAAGATTTCGATCAAAAGGTGGTGCAGCCGATGCTTGACGGCATGCAGGGCGGTCCTGATTTTCGCCTGGTGGTCTGCATGGACCATTTTACCCCGATCAGCCTGAAAACGCATACCGCGGGGCCGGTGCCTTTTGCCCTGTTTGACTCACGCAGTCCGGCTCAGAAAAATTCGCTCACCTACAGCGAAAAGAACGGGGCAGGGGCCGCACTCTGTTTTGCCAACGGGGAAGACTTTTTCCGCTTTGTCATCGAAAAGCCGGGGCCGCGAAAATAGATGTCCTCCCTGAAGATCAATCTCACAGAGCCGATCCACCTCTGTTCCTACAGGGTTCTCTACGGGGATACGGATGCCGGCGGTGTTGTGTATAACGCCAACTATCTCCGTTTTTTTGAACTTGGCCGGTCAAGCTTCATGAGGCAGTATGTCTCCTCCTACAAGGAGATTGAGGAGGCCGGATTTATTCTGCCGGTGGTGGAATCCTATCTGCGTTATAAAGCCCCGGCCAGATATGACGACCTGCTGGTCATCAAGACATCCATGCAGCAGATTTCCGATTTCTCCTGGCGGTTTAATCACCATGTCCTGCGGGAAGAAAACGGCAAGCTGCTGGTCAAGGGGTTTACGGTCCATGCCTCTGTCAACAGGGAAGGCAAGCTTGCCATCCTGCCCTCAGCCTATCTTGCCCGCATCAAAGAAATTTCCACTGCCGCTACCCCTTAACCATCTTTTGGGGTAACTGTTTTTCGATTTGTCAATGTGAACAATATCGAACATATTCAATTTGTTAGACGCAAAAAAAACAATTTGCGCAATTCTTTGCTGTAATTTTTTTACCTTTATGGTAAAGACTCATCCATCGTATTTCCCAATAAAAAAAAGTGAGAATACCGATGGAAAAACCATCTTCTCCCCCCGCCATGGCGGATATATTCCGTTTCCTTGCCCAGTCAATGCGCTATCCGACTGCAGAGTGGTTGAACGATCATTTCTGGTCTGTCCTCTTATCTTTTCTCGACGAATTACAGTGGCATGAAGAGCGGGAGGCGCTGATCGGTGCCAAAGCCGGGGCCGCAGACTTTCTTGAAGATGTCCAGGTTGAATATACACGTCTTTTTATTAATGCAATTCCCCACGTGGCTGCGGCGCCATACGCCTCGGTCCATTCCAGGGGTGACGGGACCCTGTATGGAGCCATTGCCGAGCAGACGAAAAAATTTTACCGCGAAAAAGGGTTTGCCCTGGTGAAGGAAAACGATCTTCCTGATCATATTGTTTATGAGCTGGAATTTTCAGGTTTGCTCGCCAAGGACGATCCCGAGGGGCAGAAGATCTTTCTGACGACCCTGTTCACCCCCTGGTTTGAGATTTTCAGGGGCAGGGTTTTGGAGGAGGCGCACCATCCTTACTATAAGGTAGTGGTGAATTTAATTGATTTTTTTACGAGGGAGGAGCTGTAACATGTCTGTAAAGGTGACACGGCGCAAATTCCTGCAAACCGCATCGTTGGCTGCTGCGTCCATACCATTGGCCAAAGTGGTAGCAGCAGAAACCGGGTTTGTCAAAAATCCTTTTACCCCGCCTGGAAGTTTTACAGGTACGCAGACGGTAACCGGCGGCGTCTGTGAAATGTGTTTCTGGCGCTGCCAGCTGGTGGGAAAAGTTCGTGACAAAAAACTGGTGAAACTGGAAGGCAACCCGAAGAGCATTGACAACGGCAAATCGATCTGCGCCAGGGGCAATGCCGGCATTAAACTCCTTTATGATCCTGACCGCCTGAAATTCCCGCTGAAAAATGTCGGGGAAAGAGGCAAGCCGGTCTGGAAACAGATTTCCTGGGAGGAGGCCCTTGATGAGTGCGGCGCCAGGCTGAAAGCTGTGCAGGAAAAATACGGCAGCCATGACATAGCCATGTTTCCCCATGGCGCATCGGCGAAATATCCCATGGATTTTTTCGAGAAGGTGGTCGGCACCCACAATGTGAGCGAGGCCTCGTTCTTTCAGTGCCGCGGCATTCGCGACAGCGCCTATATGGCAACCTTCAGTGTGCCGCCGGACGAGAGTGTCGATATGGCCAATGCCAGGGCCATTCTCCTGATCGGCTGTCATTTCGGCGAGAATGTTCATGTCTCCCATGTCAAGGCATACCTCAAAGGGCTGGAAAACGGCGCCAAGCTCGTCGTGGTTGACCCGCGCTATTCCGCCTCTGCCGCCAAATCCCATATCTGGGTGCAGATCAAACCGGGCACGGATACCGCCTTTCTGCTCGCCGTCATGAATTATCTGGTGGAAAAAGACAAATATGACAAACAATTTGTCGCGGCCCACTGCGTTGGTTTTTCCCAGTTTAAACATGGTATCTCCCATGCCTCGCTGGATTGGGCGGCCAGGATCTGCGATGTTCCGGCCAGACAGATCCAGGAGGTTGCCGAACTGCTTGCCGCCAATGCCCCGAATGTTTCCATCCATCCGGGCCGCCATGTGAGCTGGTATGGCAATGATTTTCAGCGCGTCCGGGCCCAGGCATGCCTGACCGCCATCCTCGGGGCCATCGGCGTCAAGGGAGGCTTTGTCAAACCGAAAGGGGTGAAGGTCAAGGCAATCAGCTGGCCGAAGGGTGAACATGGCGGCGAGCACAATTTGCGGCTGTTGGCTGACCTGCACCATTATTCCCCGCCGGGCACCCCGACCGAGTTGATCCGCGATGCCTGCATTTCCGGCAAGCCATACCCGATCAAGGGCTGTGTCATCTGGGGCCAGAACCCCATGCAGACCATTCCCAACCAGCAGAAAACCGTTGCGGCCCTGAAACAGATGGATTTTGTCATGTGTGTGGACATCATGCCCACCGACATCACCATGTATGCCGACATCCTGCTGCCTGAGCCATGTTATCTGGAAAAATATGATTTTATCAAAACAGGCACCCAGTGGAATTTTGCCGACAAGCATCAGCAGTACATTGCCCCGCGGATGCCCCTGGTTGATGCCATGTTCGAGCGCAGGGATGGCGTCTGGATCATGAATGAAATCGCAAAACGCATGGGCTATGAGGACAAAATCCCGGTGGCCAGTCTCGAAGAGAAAATTAACAAGGAACTCGCGGCAGTCAACCTTTCCATCGAGCAGCTGAAAAAGGAAGAGGGCATCCATATCCAGGATGGCAAGGACCCCTATGGTGTGGCCGAGGACCTCGAGGTGCTGCTTTACAGTGAGGATCTTGAGGAAAACGGCTATCCGCCCATCCCCACCTACATTCCTGTTGAAGAGGCGCCGCAAGGATACAGCCGGCTGGTGTACGGTCGTGCGCCGGTGCATACTTTCAACCGCAGCCAGAACAACGTCTGGCTGCATCAGGCCATGCCGGTGAATCCTGTGTGGCTTAACGACGAAATTGCCGGGAAGATGGGGCTGAAGGAGGGGGACGAGGTAGGTCTGGTCAACAGTGACGGGATCACGTCATCCTCCCGGACAGTCGTCAAGGTTACCCCCGGCATCCGTAAGGATACGGTGTACATGGCCCATGGCTACGGCTCCAGAAATCCGCTGCTGACAGTGGGCGCCAATGCCGGTGTTGATGACCAGGAACTCATCACCAGGCTGGCCATCGATCCGGAAACCGGCTGCAACGGCATGCGCAATAATTTTGTCAAACTGGTCAAAGACGGAAAAGTGCTTGATATCCCGGCGTAATTTCAGACAACCTGATCTCGAAGAGTTAACGTTGGTACCAAAAGACAGTTCAGAATGAGTGTCTAGAGTACTTAAAGTTTCGGTACTTTCTGATCAGATAACACCTTTAACTTTAGGCACTTTAAGTATTTTAGCGCACTTAAGGAGGTAACACCCCTATGCAGTATGGAATGATAATCGATTTAAACAGATGTGTGGGCTGCCATGCCTGCACCATTGCCTGCAAGGCGGAATGGGACGTGCCGGTCGCTAAGGAACGCAACTGGGTCAAACGGCTCGGGCCGGCCAATACGCCGGAAGGTCTGGCTTCCACCTATTATCCGGGTTTATGCAATCACTGCAACGAACCCTCCTGTGTGCCTGTCTGTCCGGCGGATACCATTGAAAAAACCTTCACGGACAAAAAAACGGGCGCCACCAAAACCATGGAAGTTGCCGCGACCTATAAAGATCCGTTTAACGGCACCGTGCAGATCGACCAGGAGCGCTGTCTGGGCTGCGGCGCCTGTGCCGATGCCTGCCCCTATGGGGCGCGCTACGTGAATACGGACCTGAAGAATGAAGATATCGGCGGCGAAGGGATTGCCGATAAATGCACCTACTGCATGCCCAGAGTGGAACAGGGTCTGGAACCTTCCTGTGTGCAGACCTGCCTGGCCAATGCCCGTATTTTCGGCGATCTTGACGACCCCGACTCAGAGGTTGCCGGATACGTGAAAAAGGGGGCCATAGGACTGACTTCCGCCGCGGTGAATATCGGGCCGAACAGCCGCTATTACGGCAACAAAAAGGATATGCTGCTGCTTGCCGCCA
>JACQYM010000162.1:16968-26560 GCA_016208225.1 Deltaproteobacteria bacterium
CGGCGGAGCCTCATGGCCCGCTTGAAGCCTGAGCTGCAAAAAGCCAAAAACCTGGGTCTCTTCGGACTGGCCGGGGCCGTTCTGGTATCAGGGATCAACAGGGGAAACAACGTGAGGAAATCGTAACAAATCTCTTTTTTACAGGACGCATGGAGATCACAGAGAATATATTTTGCAGGGGCGGTTCGCGAACCGCCCCTGCTGCGCCCTTGGCGGTATTTCCCGGGACGGAGAAGAAAAAGCCTATATGATCTTTTTTCTTTTTTTTGACAGATACATCAGTTTGTCCGCTCTGGCGATAAGCTCGTCAACCTGACACGGCTTATATTTGTCATAGGCCACGACCCCAAAGCTTACGCCGATTGCAAATCCCAGCTCATTTTTTTTGTTTTCCTCCTGCAATAACTGCTCAAACCGTTCGGCGAGTTTTTTCTCGCCGCCGGATTCGGAACTGTCGGAAAGCAGGATGGCGAACTCGTCACCTCCAAGCCGGGCGATAATATCCGAACGACGGAAAGAGGAGAGGATTTTCGCTACCTTGACTAGCAGCAGGTCGCCGATGTCATGGCCATAGGTATCATTCACCCATTTCAGGTTGTCCAGATCGGCAAAGATCAGAAAAAGTTTGCCCTGATTACGGTCAGCGATGCGCAGCTGCTTCTTGGCCATCATCATAAAACCGCGGCGGTTCAGAAGGCCGGTGAGTTCATCGGTGATCGACAGGGAGTGCAGTTTCTGTTCGAGTTTTTTCTGCTCGGAGATATCAAGAAAGCTTGCCACGATGTAGCGCTTGTCGTTAATCATACAGGCAGTGGCCGATTTAAGGAGATAAATTTCTTTGCCGTTTTCCCTGGTCACGGCCTGCGTCGTCTGATAGGCGCACACACCCCCGCCATCAAGAATGGGGCATTGTCCTTCCTCGATGGAACAGATCACCTCGTTACAGGCACGCTGCAGCATGGCTGATTTTGAAAGGCCGAACAATTCGAGAGCCCGGGGATTTGCATCGATAATTATTTTCGTCTCCGCGTCGATGACGATGATGCCGGCCTGGACGGAATGAAAAATGGAATGCAGATATTCCTTGGTTTCCCTGAGCCGCTTTTCCGCAATCTTTGTCTGGCTGATGTCCTTGATAATGACGACAACCGTTCTGCTCTCCCGGTCATGCACGGGCAGAAAGGTAACGGCGACCTGCTGATTGTTCAGGACAACGGGATCATCGTCGTTGATCTGCCGGGGCTCAATATCATTATGCTCCAGCAGTTCGATAATGCGGCGTTTGTCCTTTTCCGCGAAGAATTGGGTGAAATCCAGGGCAAGCAGCCGTTCTTGACTGAATCCGGCAATTTTTGCAGCGGCGGGGTTGGCGAAGATGATCCGGTGATCGGCCGCGAGTTCCACGATCCCCTCGCTCATATTGTTCAAAACAACCTTCAGGTGCCGATTGGCGGCCAGCAGTTCCCTGGAAATTTCCCGGGGGTAAACATTCTCTGTGCCGAATACCTCATGCTCTTTACTTTGCTGCAGAGAATCCTGCCTGATTTTTTTTGCGACTTCAAGCACATGGTGAACCAGATGCGGTCCCTTGGCAATACAGGCGTGGACCCCCTTGATTTCGCATTCGCCACGGGCCTCCATCGCCACCCCGGAAATAATTATAATTTTCGTATCTTCAAGATCCTGCCTGCCGGCTATCATCTGACAGAACTGCTCGCCATTAATGTTCGGCATGATGAGATCAAGAAAAATGACATCCGGAACAAAGCTCTTCAGAAGATCAAAAGCGGAAAGACCGTCTTCAGCACTCACAACGTGATAGTTTTCTTTCTCCAATGCGGAAGACAACATCTTCCGGATAACGGGATTATTATCAACGATGAGAATTTTATTCATTAATGGCAACGAGTGCTGAAGTGAATGGAAGCTGTGCCGATGGCGATATGGCAACGGCTTGATTTCTGGTATTTATCACGTTCCGGATAGGGGGTAAAGAATAAAATTCCCCTATGAAACCGGGGAATTCTGCTGTCTCAGCGCCTCAAACAAAACAATGCCGGCAGCCATGGCAAGATTAAGACTTCTGATATTTGCATTGAATATGGGAATGGAATAGCAACGTTCCTGATACAAAGAAAGGATATTTTCTGAAATCCCCTTGGTCTCTTTGCCGAAAATAAGGTAGTCACCGGGCTGGAAGCGCGCCTCCGTATAACTGCGCGGCACCTTCTTGCTCAGAAAAAAAAGTTTCCTTTCATCCTGTTCCTCTAAAAACCGGTCCAGGTTGTCCCAGTAGACAATTTTCACGAACTGCCAGTAATCGAGGCCGGCCCGTTTTAAATGTTTATCGTCCGTGCTGAAACCAAGGGGTCTGACAAGATGTAAAATGGTGTCAGTTGCCCCGCACAGTCTGGCAATACTGCCGGTATTCGGCGGAATCTCCGGTTCGACCAGAACAATATTGAATGGCGGAGTAATGCGAGGCATCAGAGCATGGTGAGCTGTTCGTCAGGTTTGAGCACCATATAGCGGACATAAAGCGTTTCCGGATCCGATGTCGACTCAAGCAGGCTGGAAAGAACGGTGATATTGTTTTGAAAACGGGCAAGCTTCTCACCACGCAGGACGGATTTCGGCTGGAATTCAATGGCGAATGGATCATAAAATTTTCCAAGCTGCTGCACGCGATAATCCAGGTGAGGACCAGTGGAGATTCCGGAAGAACCGACGTAACCGATAATCTGTTTCTGCTTTACCACGCTTCCGGTTTTCAACCCCTTGCTGAAGCGGGAAAGATGTCCGTAAAATGTCTGATAGCCGCCGGCATGGGATATGACGATCTGTCTGCCGAATCCCCCGTTGAATCCGACGTAAGAGACCTTTCCGTCAGACGTGGCCATGATCGGGGTGCCGGAAGGGGCGGCAAGGTCCACCCCCAGATGAGGGCGCATGATGCCGGAAACCGGATGCAGCCGGCTGAAGCTGAATTTCGAGGTAACCCGGCCAAGGGGCACGGGTGATTTGATAAAGGAGGTTCCCAGTTCAGTGCCTTGCGCGTCGAAATAGGCTCCGGTCGAAGCTTCATCGGGCTGGTAAAAATAGCCTTCATGAATTTTCCCGTCCTGCTGCTGGTAGCGGGCATAAAGGATATTGCCATAGCCGACGAATTGATCATCCTTAAAATATTTTTCAAAAACAATCTGAAAGGTGTCTTCTTTTTGCGTCTCCGTATTGAAATCGAGGCGGGATGAGAAAATATCGGCAAAGGCATAGACAAGAGGCGCCCGCAGTTGATTATTGAAGAAGGCGTCAAATAGCGATGAGGAAATCGAATCTTCCACCATGCAGGTTTTTATGACGACATTGACCTGATCCTTTTGTGCGACAAAGGTGCCCGCCGTCCTGGTAACGGAATAGGATTCCAGCGGACCGTTTTCATATTCACAGCGGAGAAGCTGACCCTGGTCGTCCAGAAAAACACGGAATTTATCCTTGGGACGCAATTTTCTGAAATCAAGACAGTCGGCAAGATTCTCAAGAATCTGCTGGCGCACAACCGGTTCGATGTTATATTTTGTCAGGGATTTGCTCAAGGTGTCGCCGGATTGCAACTCCCCCTCCACCAGGATGGTGGATTTGTTCTGGTTCCTGTCGGCATCTTCATTGCTGACCGTTGCAGGGGGAGCCGATGCCGCCGCGGTTTCCGCGGAAGAAGCAGGAATGTTTTGCCTGGTAAAAACGAATATCGAAAAAAAAGCGAAAAGGGAGAGCGCCGTGCTGAGCAATATGATTTTTTTTGCTGTCGTCATGATAACCCTTTAGAAAATTGGCAAAGGAAAAACTCCTCTTTTTTGTAGCAAATACCCAGAGTTATTACAAGGCATATTCCACCCGTAATTTTTTTTTTTAACCCTTGATATTATCTGTCGTTTCTTGTTATTTAGAAAGTTTGGTTAAATTTATTGCGAGGGTAATGCAGCAAGTTTCATACCTTTTTTGATGTCCGAGGTGAAATATCATCCTGGCCGAACATAAAAAATCAATAAACCGAGATGTTACTTCGGGTTTTCCATTCCAACAATTTATAGAGCTCAAGAGGCGGGTAAGTGAGGTGTTAAAATAAATGGCGTTAATCGTGCAAAAATTTGGCGGCACATCTGTCGCTGATCCGGATAAAATCAGGGCTGTTGCCAGGCGGGTCATGGATGTCCACCGGCAGGGCAACCAGATGGTTGTCGTTTTGTCGGCCATGGCCGGTGAAACAAACCGTTTAGTGGACCTGGCGCACAGGATGCAGCCGATTCCCGATCCGCGGGAAATGGATGTGCTGCTGTCAATCGGCGAACAGGTAACCGTCGCCCTTTTCTCCATGGCGGTCAAGGATGCCGGTCTGGATGCCGTTTCCCTGCTGGGCGATCAGATAAAAATCAGCACGGACAGCATGCATACCAAGGCCAGAATCAAATCGATCAATTCAACCCTGATCAAGCGTCATCTTGATGAAGGAAAAATTGTCGTGGTGGCCGGATTCCAGGGCGTGTCGGAAAAAGGGGACATCACCACCCTGGGACGTGGCGGATCGGATACCACCGCCGTTGCCCTGGCCGCGGCCCTGGAAGCGGATCAATGCGAGATTTTCACCGATGTGGAAGGGGTGTATACCACAGATCCCAATGTCTGCCCTTCGGCCCGCAAGATAGATAGAATCACCTATGACGAAATGCTTGAACTCGCCAGCCTCGGGGCCAAGGTCCTTGACATCAGGTCCGTCGGTCTGGCAAAAAGATATAAGGTACCGGTTCATGTCCGATCAACCTTTACCAATACTGAAGGAACATGGGTCGTTGAGGAGGATAAAATCATGGAATCCATGCTGGTTTCCGGCGTTACATATAATAAGAATGAAGCACGTATCACCTTTTCCAAGGTGCCTGACACACCCGGGATTGCCTCGCGCATCTTCAATCCGATTTCCGATGCCGGTATCGTGGTGGATATGATCATCCAGAACACCAGGGCAGGGGACATGACCGACATGACCTTTACCGTTCCCAAGACCGACTATGAGCGGGCCATGAAGATCATGCAGAAAACCGCCGGCGAGATCGGGGCTGAAAGTGTTACCGGCGATACGAAAATCGCCAAGGTTTCCATTGTCGGCGTCGGCATGCGCAACCATTCCGGGATCGCCACCACCATGTTCCACATTCTTTCCCGGGAAAACATCAATATCATGATGATTTCCACCTCGGAAATCAAAATTTCCTGTGTTATTGAGGAAAAATATACCGAACTCGCCGTGCGCGCCCTGCATGACGCCTTTGAGTTGGAAAAAGAAAATCTGCCTCTGGAAGAGGCCTAGGACACCGGAATATGAAGAGGCAGCTGACAATTTACGATACTACTCTGCGGGACGGCACTCAGGCGGAGAATTTCAACCTCTCAGTTGAGGACAAGGTCAGAGTCAGTTTGAAACTGGATCAGCTCGGCATTGACTATATCGAAGGGGGGTGGCCGGGGGCGAGCCCCGCCGCCACCCAGTATTTCGAAGAAATCAGGAACTATGAGCTGAAGCATGCGCTGGTGGCGGCTTTCGGCAGCACCAGGATGTTTGCCAATGCCGCTGATGCGGACGCCAATCTCCAGGCGTTGATTGCCGCGAAAACCCCGGTCATCACCATTTTCGGCAAGAGCTGGGATGTGCATGTGCATGCGGCGTTACGTATCGAGCTTGAGGACAATCTGCTTATCATTGAAGATTCCCTCGCTTTTCTGCGGCCCCATGTCAAACATCTGTTTTACGACGCCGAACATTTTTTTGACGGATTCAAGAACAACAAGGAGTATGCCCTGGCAACCCTTGACCGGGCCATCAAAGGCGGCGCCGAGATCCTGGTGCTGTGCGACACGAATGGCGGCACGCTGCCCGTTGAAATTCCTGATATTTTCGCCGAAGTGACAAAACATGTCAGCCGGGGCGGGCACCAGGTGGAACTCGGCATTCATGCCCATAATGATTCGGAAACCGCGGTGGCCAATTCCCTGGTCGCGGTTTCCCTGGGAGCGAGCCAGGTGCAGGGGACGATCAACGGCTACAACGGCAATCTGACCTCCATCATGCCGGCCCTTGCCCTGAAAATGGGCTACAGCTTTCATGCCGCTGAGAACCTTAAGAAGCTAAGCGAAACTTCCCGCTATGTCAATGAGCTGGCCAATCTTCCCCATAACCGCTACCAGCCTTATGTCGGGGCTTCCGCCTTTGCCCACAAGGGGGGAATCCATGTCAGCGCCGTCAAACGCAACCCGTTGACCTATGAGCACATTGATCCGGAAATGGTCGGCAATGTGCGCCGGATTCTCATCTCCGATCAATCAGGCCGCAGCAATGTCCTGCATAAAGCCAAAAAATTCGGCATTGATCTGGACAGCAAGGACCCGGTGGTCACCGCCATCCTGAAGGAGCTGAAAAATCTGGAGAATCAGGGATTTCAGTATGAGGGGGCGGAGGCTTCTTTTGAACTGCTGATGCGGCGGGCCCTGGGCGCGCAGCGTCGTTATTTCTCCCTGCTCGGTTTTCGCGTCATCAATCAGAAATCGGATATGGATCAGCCGCCCCAGGCCGAGGCCACCATCCGCCTGGAGGTCGGCGGCGAGATGGTGCACACCGCAGCCCTGGGCGAAGGACCGGTCAATGCCCTGGATAATGCCCTGCGCAAGGCCCTGACTCAGTTTTATCCCTCCCTTGCCGAAATGTGGCTGGATGATTACCGGGTGCGGGTCCTGGCCAGCGAGCGTGGCACAGGGGCCCGGGTCAGGGTGCTGGTCGAATCAAAGGACCATGAGTCGGAATGGGGGACCGTCGGCGTGTCTCACGATATCCTGGAGGCAAGCTGGCAGGCCCTGGTGGACAGCATCACCTATAAACTCATGAAGGATGAGCGAAAAAAACCTCAATAAGAGTCAGCCGGACAACAGGCGGGACTATCGCATCGTTATCCTGCTTGTTGCCGGCCTGCTGCTTGGGTGCAATGCCTGGCGTCATGCCAGCGGCATGAATGACCAGGCAGGGCAGGGCCCTGACCGGAAAGAGCCGATCCACGCTTCAAGCATCTTATCAACTCAAGACGCTATCTCTGTCAAAATGCGTCCTTTTTTGTTTATGCCGGTGCCGTTGAACAGTGCGGACGGCACGCTCCTGGAGACCATTCCGGGCATCGGACCGCAGCTGGCGGAGAGGATCATCGCCCTGCGCAGCGCCCGCAATGGATTTCACGATGTTGCCGAATTGCTTGACGTGGATGGCATCGGACCGCAGAAATTTGCCGCCATCAAAGGATTCTGCTCGTTGTGAACAATTTATGTCAGCGGATAGCTGCGACAAAGTCCGCCATGTCCTGGCGGATTTGGGCGTAGCGCTCCGGGGTTAAACCGGCGCCGAGCGCCACAATTCTTGCCATATCCCTGGTCAGAAAATCCCCCGGCCCGTGGGCATCGGCATTGACCGCAAGCTTTGCCCCGGCCATGTCCGCTATTTTCGCCACATGGCCGTTGGTCAGCGAGTGGCCCTTGCGCCCGGACAATTCCAGCATGATGCCCTTTTCCGCGGCAAGCCGGGCATCTTCCAAGGTGATGAAGCCGGGATGGGCCAAGAGATCAACTCCCGCCTCCAGGGCCGCCCTGTTTGACCCCGGCCGTACCGGTTCAACAACCGTCTCCCCATGGGCAACAACCACCTGGGCCCCCAGCTTGCGGGCATAGCGGGTCAATTCAGCCATCAATTCAGGGGGCACATGGGTCAGCTCGATGCCGGCCAGCAGCCTGGTGGCGGAAAACCGGTTCATGTCCGCCGCCGCTTTCAGGATTCTGGGCAGAAGAAAATCAATATTCGAGGAATCAGCATGATCCGTAATGGCAACCGCCTTGTAGCCGAGCACCTCAACCCGACGCAGATGCTCGGCCGGCACGAGCTCACCGTCGCTGAAAAAACAATGGGTATGCAGATCGATCATGATGGTTTCCTTGCCGTATGACGGCTATTTTTTTTGAATGAAATCAAACTACCGCGCGCAGGGGCAGGAGCCGGAAGTTGTCCTCCATTCTCCTGACTCCTTGCTCCCGGCTTCTTCTTCAATCAATTCCCCGCGTAATGAATGCAGGCACGCTTCCCGGATCACCACCTGCACGAGTTGTCCCGGCACCAGGATATCATGACTGGGGAAATTGACGATATGATTGGTGCCGCTGCGGCCCGACCACTGGCCGTCAGCCGCCTTGCTTTCGCCTTCCACCATCAACTCCAGCCGGCGGCCGATATACTCGCTGTTCCTGGCCAGGGTGATTTGGGTTAATCTCTCCTGCAGCACGGCCAGACGGCTCTCCTTTTCCTCCCGGCTCACCGAATCGTCAAACTGACAGGATTGGGCCGGGGGCCGGCTCGAATACTTGAAGGAAAAAGCGCTGTGATAACGGACCATTTCCACCAGATCCAGGGTGGCTTGAAAATCGTTTGCCGTTTCGCCGGGGAAGCCGACAATGATATCCGTGGTCAAGGCGATTTCCGGACGGTAACCGCGCAGTTTTTCCACCTTATCCAGATAGAGTTCAATGGTATACCTGCGGTTCATGCGCTTTAATATCGCATTGGAACCCGACTGGACCGGCAGATGGAAATGGGGGCAGAGTTTGTCGAGATCGGCAAAACATTGCATCAGCTCCTCGGAAAGATCCTTTGGGTTCGAGGTGGTAAAGCGCACCCTTTCGATGCCGTTAATTGCCGCAACCTGCCGCAGCAGCGAGGCAAAACCGGTTCTGGCGCCCGGCGGCTGGTCATTGCCGTAGGAATTGACATTCTGGCCAAGCAGGGTGACTTCCTTTACCCCGCCGGCGGCCAGATGATGGACTTCAGCCACCACATCCTCGGCCCGGCGGCTTATTTCCCGCCCCCTGGTGAAGGGAACAATGCAGTAGGTGCAGAAATTATTGCAGCCCTGCATGATGGTGACAAACCGTTTGTACGGTGATCCCTGCCGCAGTACCGGCAGAAAGGGGGGGATATGAAAAGTTTCGGCACTGTCCGTTGCCACAATGCCTTTTCCCTGCTCCCCGGCCCGGGCAAATAGTTCCGGCAGCCGATAGATGTTCTGCGGGCCGACGACCAGGTCAACATGGGGCATGCGGGAAAGCATTTTGGCGCCTTCCTGCTGGGCGACGCAGCCGGCGGCGGCAATGATCAGCCCGGGGTTTTCTCTTTTTCGTTTCCGCAGGGCGCCGAGCAGACTGTAAGCTTTCTGCTCGGCCTTATCGCGGATACTGCAGGTGTTGACGATGATGGCGTCCGCCCCATGCATGGAATCCGTGACGTCATGCGTCGCGGCAAGAAGCTGACGCATGATTTCCGAATCACGGTCATTCATCTGGCAGCCAAAGGTTTCTATATAAAGTAATTTTTTGGTGTTCATCCGTTTATTTCGTGTAGCGCTGGCCGAATAAACCTTTCGACTTGTCGATGGCAGCCAGGGCAAGCTGATACCCGTACAGGGCGTCATAATAGTTGGTCATGGCCTCGGACAGCAGGGTCTGGGCATCAAGCACA
>JACQYM010000238.1 GCA_016208225.1 Deltaproteobacteria bacterium
CGTTAATGGCCTCCTGCAGCGACGCCGGCATGGAGGCAATGCCGGCCGTCTCTTTTTCCCCTGCTGTCATGGCGAAAATATCCTGGTTGGTGGCGGCCGGGGGCTGCATTTTGTTCCTGACGCCCTCCAGTCCGGAGTTCAGCATCATCGCCAGGGCCAGATAGGGATTGCAGGTCGGGTCCGGGCAGCGCACCTCGGCGCTGGTGCTCAACCCCCGGGAAGCGGGGATGCGGACCAGGGCCGAGCGGTTGGAAGCGGACCAGGCCACGTAGACCGGCGCTTCGTAACCGGCCACCAGCCGTTTGTAGGAGTTGACCAGCGGGTTGGTTACCGCGGCAAAGCCCCGGGCGTTTTGCATGATGCCGGCGATGTAATGATACGCCGTCTGGCTGAGCTGTAGCGGTCCCTGCGGATCAAAGAAGGCGTTGCTGCCGTCCAGGTTGAACAGGGACTGGTTGGTATGCATGCCCGAGCCGTTGATGCCGAAGACCGGCTTGGGCATGAAGGTGGCATGCAGGCCGTGCTGGGCCGCGATGGAGCGCACGACCCATTTGAAGGTTACGGTGTTGTCGGCGCAGGTCAGGGCGTCGGCATATTTGAAGTTGATCTCATGCTGGCCCTCCGCCACCTCATGGTGGGACGCCTCGATCTCAAAGCCCATGGCCTCCAGGGTGAGGATGATTTCCCGGCGGGTGTTAATGCCGCAGTCCTCGGGATCGACACTGAAATAGCCGGCAACATCATGGGTTTTCGTGGTGGGATAATTCTTTTCGTTTTTTTCAAACAGGAAAAATTCGCATTCCGTCCCCACCTGCATGGTGTAGCCAAGTTCGCGCGCCTCGGCCAGGACCCGCTTCAGGTTGTTGCGCGGGCAGCCTGCAAACGGCGTCATGCCGTCCGACTTGTAAACGTCGCAGATGATGCGGGCCGCGGAGGCACCTTCCTTGGTGCGCCATGGCAGCACGGTAAAGGTGTCATAATCGGGCTTGAGGTACATGTCGGATTCATTGATCCTGACAAAGCCGTCAATGGAAGAACCGTCAAACATCATCTTGCCGTCCAGGGCCTTTTCGATCTGGCTGAGGGGAAGGGCGATATTTTTCATGAACCCGAAGATATCGACAAACTGCAGCCGGAAAAAGTGGACATTCTGCTCTACGATGATTTTCATGATTTCATCACGTGTCATGACCTGCCTCCTGGTGTTTGGCTGAAAGTCTCCCGGGCCGCAAAAGGTCACAGGGCGCACGTCTGCCCTGCGGGATACAGCGGGAGAAACCTTCTTTCCCTTTGCTCCGCGGTCAGGTTTTCATCATTTAGTTGGACTGATACCATAGAACATTGATTGCTTCGTATTTTCCGTAGGTTGGGTTAGCGCAGCGTAACCCAACGCCAAAGGCGCCTCTGGTGTTGGGTTACGGCCAAACAACGGCCTGACCCAACCTGCGAAGGTTTAAGAGTTACAGGGTAGTCGCGGCACGCGCCGTGAAAATGCGAAAGCTGGCAATTGATGCCGAAAGATTTTCGCTACCAGTACCGCACCTTGCCCACATCAACGTGCACAAAGCCGGAATTTGGGTAGTAGCCCACTCCCCCCCTTTTCAGGCTGACCGCCGCGGTGCGCAGGTTGTTGAGCTGCCGGTCGGGCAGATAGAAATCCACCGCCTTGCCGCTGGTATGGAGGCTGCTCTTGGCAACGCCTCTGGTCTGTTTTCGCAGCTGATTGTTCGTTTTGACGGAGCGGTAGCCGGAGATGATGTGGAAGGGCTGGCGGCTGTCAAGTTCTCCCCGGAGAACGTACAGCAGGTCGAGGAGGCTGACATCGATTTTTTTGACATCACCGGTGCGATGATCGCGCAGGAGCCGGTTGATATCGGTCAGCGTATCAGCCACATATTTTCCCTGGCACCAGTAGGTTGCCCGTAATTTTTCGCCGGTGTGGGTGTTATACAGGGAGAGCGCGCGGGTCGGGGCCATTTTTTTGCGCAACGCGCCGAGGGCGTCAAGGGGCACAGCGCCTGCCAGGGCGGTAATGAGCCCCAGGGTGATCAATCCTCTTCGGCTTATTCCGTGCTGAAATCCGTTCATGTTGCAACCTCGTGTGGAGTGCGGGTTTCAGGTCATAGCGGGACAGGGAAAGACAGAGATCAGCGCCGGCGGAACTCCTGCTCCCTAATATCCACTCAGTTAAGTGATTGTCATTTCAGGTATATGGCAAACAGTAGTAACAAATTCTTTTCAGTTTAGCAAACAGTCAAGGTGCAATGGAAGCATTTTCCTTGGCCGGGGAAATATGGCTGGCCGGCAGGGATTCATCGATCGTCACATCCCTGCCGTAGATATCATCCCGGAATTGCAGCGTATTATTGTCATCGACCCAGGCCGTCAGATAAATGAGATAAACGGCAACCGGCTGCGGCAGGGTAATTTTCTGCTCCTTGCCGCTTTTCATGGCCTCGGCCAGGGCTTCCCTGCTCCAGGCCGGATCAGCACCCAGCAGGTAGTGGGCGAGTTCCACCGGCTTTTCGATGCGGATGCAGCCGTGGCTGAAGGCCCGGACATTCTGCCGGAACAGTCCCTTATGGGGCGAGTCATGGAGATAGACATCAAACTGGTTGGGAAACACGAATTTGATGCGGCCCAAGGGGTTTTTGGGGCCCGGCTCCTGGCGCAGCTCGTAAGGGAAATTATTGATGGTCAGCCGCGACCAGTCAATGGCCCGCAGCTCTGTTCCCTCCACGCTCCGGCCGTTGCGCATCACCTTGATCTGCTGCTTGGCCAGATAACCGGGATCCTTGCGCACCTTGGGCACAATTTCCTCAACCGCGATCCCCCGCGGTATGCCCCAGGAGGGGTTCAGCACCAGGGAGCGCAATTTCTGACTGAACACCGGCGTGTGCTGGAACGGTTTGCCCACGATCACATTCATGGTCAGCACCGACGAGCCGTTTTCCACCACATCAAGGGAAAAATCGGCGATGTTGACCACGATATAGCGGTCGCCGGGATTTCTGAAGCTCCAGCGCAGCCGTTCCAGGTTGAGGGCGATCTGGCGCAGTCGTTTCTCCGGTGAAACATTCAGGGCGGCCAGGGTCGTGGCGCCGATCACGCCGTCCGTTTCCAGGCCGTGCCGTTTCTGGAAACGGAGCACCGCCTGCCGCAACCCTTCGTCAAAATGTTCATCGCCGGTTCCTGCTTGCGCCGGCAGGTCGCCCAACCCCGCTAGCCGCTGCCGCAGGGCCGGGACGCGGCGGTCTATGGCCCCCGGTTTTAATGACGGCC
>JACQYM010000239.1 GCA_016208225.1 Deltaproteobacteria bacterium
CTTCCTTAAGGCCCGGGTTGAACAGGCACAGGAGGTCATTCTGGTGCTCGGCACCGGTCTTGGCGGCATTGCCTCCCGGATGGAAAATGCGCTCTCTCTTCCCTATGAAACCATTCCCCATTTTCCCAGAGCAACGGTTACCAGCCATGCCGGCAATTTAATCTCCGGCATCCTGGGCGGCAAACGGGTTGCGGCGCTGCAGGGCCGTTTCCATTATTATGAGGGGTATTCCACCCGGGAACTGACCTTTCCGGTCAGGGTACTTTCTCTGCTGGGGGCGCGGACAATCGTGGTTTCCAATGCCGCCGGCGGGCTCAATCCCGGTTATGCCCCCGGCACCCTGATGATCATCAGTGATCATCTCAATTTCATCCCGGACAATCCCCTGCGCGGCCCGAATGTGGATGAGTGGGGCCCGCGCTTCCCCGACTGTTCGCGGGTTTATGATCCGGATATGATCGATCTCGCCATTGCCTGCGCCCGCCGGCACAATATGGCAAACGTTGTAACCGGCACCTATGTGGCCATTCCCGGTCCCAGTCTGGAAACACCGGCGGAAACAAGGTTTCTCCGCATGTGCGGCGCCGATGCGGTGGGGATGTCCACCGTGCCCGAGGTTCTTGTTGCCGTGCATGCCGGGTTAAAGGTGCTCGGCATTTCCATGGTGGCCAATGTGAATGATCCTGACAATTTTCAACCCATACGCATCGAAGAGATTCTGCAACAGGCCGAAAAAGGTGAAAAGGCCTTTATCCAGCTGATAACGACCGTTCTGGAGCTGCTCTAACCGCTCGGGTGGATAAATTTATGTGATTCCCATCGACTTTCAGAGCGCAGGCGGAAAGTCCATAGGTGTTTATGAGAGGCTCAGATATGAGGACGCAGGAAATGCAGATGCCATGTGACATTCTCCTCCTTGGCACAGTGGTGACCATGGACAGCAACAATACCATTATCGAGAATGGCGCCGTGGCCGTTATCGGTGAGAACATTGCCGCTGTCGGCCCCGCCGGGGAGCTGCAGCGGCACTATAAGCCAACGGCCACGCTGGCGCTGCCCAAGGGGCTGGTCATGCCGGGGCTGGTCAATGTGCACACCCACGCGGCCATGTCCTGCATGCGCGGGCTGGCTGATGATCTGCCTCTCATGACCTGGCTGCAGGAGCATATCTTTCCGGTGGAGGGCAACTTGAACGGAGAGATGGTGTATCACGCGGCGCTGCTCTCCATGGTTGAGATGATCAAATCCGGGACCACGAGTTTCTGCGACATGTATCTTTTTGCCGGCGATGTGGCCCGGGCCGCTGACCGGGCCGGCATGCGGGCATGGGTCGGCGAAGTGCTGTACGATTTCCCGTCCCCCAATTACGGGGTGCTGGCCGCCGGGTTTGATTATGTGGAAAAGATGGCTTCCGACTACAGAAACCATCCCCTGATCAATATCACCATGGACCCGCATTCCGTGTATACCTGCGTGCCGGATCTGCTCATCGCCCTGAAGGAAAAGGCGCTGATTCACGACTGCCGCTACGTTATCCATCTCTCGGAAAACGAAGATGAGGTGAAAACGGTCAAATCACGCTACGGGAAGACGCCGGTAGACCATCTTGAAGCCCTTGGTCTGCTGGATGAACGGGTCATTGCCGATCATTGCGTGGTGCTTACCGCCGATGAAATCGCCCTGCTCGCGGCAAGAAAGGTGAATGTGGCGCATTGCCCGGAAAGCAACATGAAGCTCGCCTCGGGGGTGGCGCCGGTGCCGGAGCTGCTGGCCGCCGGGGTTGTTGTGGGTCTTGGCACTGACGGCAGCGCCAGCAACAATGATGTTGACCTGTTTGCCGAAATGGACATGGCCGCCAAACTGCACAAGGTGCACAGGCTTGATCCCACCGTGATGAGCGCCCGGCAGACACTCGCCTTGGCCACCATGGGCGGGGCCAGGGTGCTCGGGGCGCAACAGGAGATTGGCAGCCTGGAGGCGGGCAAAAAAGCGGACATCATTGTTCTCGATCTTGACAAACCCCACCTTACCCCGATGTATCATGTGGACTCCCAGCTGGTGTATGCGGCAAAGGGCAGCGATGTCACCCATTCGGTCATCAACGGCAAAATCGTCATGCGCGACAGAAAACTGACCGGACTTGATGAAAGGAAAATCATGGCCAGGGTGAACGAAATGAGTGTGGCGCTGACGGGAAGCCGTTGATTTTTTCTTTGCGGTCCGAGATCCTTTGCGTTATGAAGGATGTCTGTGGTATAGTGTATCTGCAATTAACAGGAGAGATTCATTATGTTTGGACTCGGCATGCCGGAACTGATTATCATTCTGGTCATTATCGTCATCATTTTCGGGGCAGGAAAACTTCCTGAGATCGGTTCGGGCATCGGCAAGGGTATCAAGAATTTCAAGAACGCCACCCGGGATAAAAAAAAAAAAAAAAAGATAGACGAGTCTGAGAAGGATAAGGAAAGTTGATGTTGGTTTGGATCATGTTCCCGGAGTTTTTAAATCTGCGGGGAGTTGATTTTCATAATAGCTGTACGTAAGGAGGCACGCACATGTTTGGACTGGGAACGCCGGAACTGATTATCATCCTGGGGATCGCCTTTCTTGTTTTTGGCGGCAAAAAGCTGCCGGAACTCGGCGCCGGGCTCGGTAAGGGGATTTCTTCCTTTAAAAGAGGGCTGAAGGACGCGGAAGAAAGTGTCCCCGGCGTAAAGGAAGTGACTGCCCTGAAAGAAGAAGTTGATAAGGTGAAAGATATCGGCAATGTCCTGAAAAAGGCGTGAACCTGGGTATTGCATGACGGGGGAACAGCGGCGTGTGAACGCCGGTTCCCCCTTTTTTTATTTAAGGGGCCATAACGAAAGGACTATTTCGTTATGGCCCTGATGCAGGCCACGCTATTACCGGACTCGTAAAACTGAAAATCAACCACGGTGAGCACAGAGATAACTGGCTGTAATTAAAAATATTTTCTCTGTGATCTCTGTGTGGTCCGTGGTGAAAATAGTTTTTTTACGAATTCATCTCTTGCGACGCCATCAGTCTTCAAAATTGCCGGCAGGCCCCTTATCGCCGGAAAGCGTGGCGGCCCTGGCAATTATGTTTTCACGGCTCCAGTCGGCCGGATCTTCAATGCGTTCCGCCTTTGGCCCCAGATCGTAAGACCCTTGCCGCAGGATGGCCTCGATGGCGATTTCTGCCGTGTTTTCAGCGTTAAAGACATTAACGAGCATGTTGTAGACAAAATCCTCCACTCTTTTGCTCATCCGTTCACGGATTTCCGCAGGCTGGCCAAGCAGTCTGTTGTCAAAGGGCAGATTCAGACTCTTGTAACCCCCTGCTTTCCAGCCGTTTTCTCTGGCATAGCCCACCATTGCCTGCCACATTTCCTCGGAAACCCCTTCATTTTTGACCTTGACCAGATTGCCGTCACTGTCAAGAATGGCGTTGCCGTAGTCGTTCACCTCAACGCCCCAGTGCCGTTGTTCAAGGCAATCCAGTTGGGGAAAATATTGTGGGCATTGAGTCCCTGGATGAGGAAAAGGGCCTCGGCCGGGGAAGAGAGCCCTTCGCTGCCTTTGATTTCCCCCACCTCGGTCTCCAGGCCGGCCCAGTCAGGAATGAACTGGTTCAGCTCCAGGTTGGCAAGGAGATTTTTATCATCAGGCATATGCGAGGCATCAATGGCAATGGAGGTGATCCCTGCCTCGAAAATGGTGGGAATCTCCACCTTGGCAAACGGCAGATCCTTTTCACTCTTGATGCCGTAGTGGTCGGCGTGGATGGCCACCGGAATGGTGATGTGCAGTTCATTGCAGAGCTGATCAACCTGACGGGCCATATTCCAGTAATTGATCGGGCAGTACGCCGTTGCCCCGCCTTCGGAGCGGGCAATCTCGATGATCAGGGCCGCATTTGCCTTTTGTGCCGCCATCAGGGCGCCTCTGATGATGAAAGAGTTGCGGCCGTTGGCGGCCATGGTCATGGCCTTGCCTTTGACCGTCAAGGCGTGATCGATCACCTTGCCGCTGACCAGAAGCCCATGCGAGTTGGGAAAAAGTTTGACTATGTTCGGTGGACGACCGATGGCAAGTGCCTTGCTAAAGTCTGCTGCGCTGACAGTCATACAGGTTCTCCGTGATTAAGAAAATTTTCAGAAAAATTATATCGAACAAATTGTGTAGAATTTTACAATATTTTTAATTGGATAGTCATTGTTTTTTTATAAAAAACCGCCACCGCCCTTTCATTTCCGAAATTTCCGACTGATTATCAGTTGACTGTTTTGTAAAACAGGATAAGAAGATTATCTTCCTCGGAACAGATGCCGGATGCCAATTTGAATTTCCATCCGGCTGCGAATAAAAAAAATGAAACAAGATCCGTATACAGCAGACATCAAAAAGGAACTGGAAGCCAGGGAAGACCGGTATCTGGGGCCTTATGCCGAAAAAAGCAGGGACGCCCTCCGCCGCCATGTGGAACAGCGCGAGGGGCACCGGACCGCCTTTGCCGTGGACACGGACCGCATTCTGCATTCCCGGGCCTATACCCGGTATATTGATAAAACCCAGGTTTTTTATATGGTCAGAAATGACCATATCACCCATCGCGTCCTGCATGTGCAGCTGGTGTCCAAAATCGCCCGGACCATCGGCCGCGTCCTGTCATTGAATGAAGACCTTATCGAATCCATCGCCCTGGGACACGATATCGGCCATGCGCCCTTCGGTCACGACGGCGAAAAAATTCTTGATGCCTTGTGCCGGGAACATGGGCTGCCCTCTTTCCAGCATAATCTGCAGAGTGTCCGCTTTCTCGAATGCATCGAAAAAAAAGGCAAAGGGGTCAATCTGACCCTGCAGACCCTGGACGGCATTCTCTGCCATGACGGGGAGGTGCACGATCATCTCCTGCGGCCGCTGCGCATTGCTTCCTTTGCCGACTTTGACGACAAGGTACGCAGGAAGGCGGAAAATCCGGATACCGCCCTTGTGCCCATGACCCTTGAGGGCTGTGTCGTTCGTTTTGCCGATACGGTCAGTTATATCGGCCGCGATATTGAGGATGCCATAGAACTCGGCCTGATAAAAAGAAATGAGATCCCGGTGCCCTGCCGCGACATGCTGGGGGATACGAACGGCACCATTGTGTATACCCTGGTGACCGATCTGTTGAAAAACAGCCGGCAGGGGGCGATCGCCTTCAGTAGGGAAATTTCCGAAGTGCTGCACCATTTGAAAAAATTCAACTATGAACGGATCTATTTAAATCCTGTCATAAAAAAGGATGTGGAAAAAATAAGGGTATGTTACCGTGTCCTTTTTCACTCCTGCCTGGAGCAGATGCATGCGCAGCAGGGAAAGGGCACCTTTTTTCCGGAATTTGTCTCCAAGATGGACCCGGGGTATATTGAAGCCACCCCGCCTGCCGCCATTGTCTGCGATTTTTTAGCCGGCATGACGGATGATTATTTTATACAACAGGCGAGCCTCCTGGGCTGCCCGATTCCGCAGAAGCACTGATGAAACGGATAAAAAAAATATTTCCAGGGGAAAGCGCCCTGATGTTCATCATTGCCTCTTTCATCGGCCTTGCGGCGGGCCTGGCCAATATCCTTTTCCGTTTTACCGAAGAACTGGTTTATCATTATATTTTTCAAAATGGCCATGACCTGCTGATCGGCGACGGCGAGGGAGCGCGTCTGCTGCTGCTTCCCCTGCTGCCGATGTTCGGCATGGTGCTTCTCATCCCTCTCTCCTATTTTTTTCCCGGCGAAGTGAACGGCTACGGGTTTACCAAGTTTCTGCGCAAAGTAAATCTGGAGAGCGGAAAAATTAAATTCCGCACCATTCTGCTCAAGACGGTTTCCACCTCCCTGACCATCGGTACCGGCGGATCAGCCGGGGTGGAGGGGCCTATTGCCCAGGTGGGCGGGGCCATCGGTTCTCAGGTGGGCCAGTTCTTCCGGGTGTCCGGCGCGCGCATGAAGGTCTATATTGCCGCCGGTTGCGCCGGTGGTGTGGCCTCCATGTTCAACGCCCCCCTTGCCGGCGTTTTTTTTGCCTCGGAAATCGTGCTGCTCGGCACCTACGAGATGTCCTCCTTTTCCGCCCTGGTCATTTCCTCGGCCATAGCCACCGTCATTTCGCGCGCCACATACGGGGAGACTCCCGCCTTTCCGGTTCCCGACTATCAGCTGATCAACGCCCCGGTGGAACTCCCCCTCTATATTCTGATGGGCATTGTGGTGGGGATCGTGGCTGTCCTCTATATTCTGGTTTTCTACTGGATCAGGGACAGGTTTGCCGCCCTGCCCCTCAATATCTATGTGAAGCCGATTCTCGGCGCCTTTCTTGTCGGTTCCCTTGGCATCGTCATGCCCCAGGTGATGGGGGACGGCTATGACTTTATCGGTTATGTACTGCATGGCAACGGCATCGTCTCGCTCATGCTGCTGCTGGTTTTTCTGAAAATTATTGCCACGGCCGTAACCCTCGGTTCCGGCGGGGCAGGGGGGGTGTTTGCCCCTTCCCTTTTTATTGGGGCCATGCTTGGCGGCACATTCGGCGGGGTGGCCAACGCCCTGCTGCCGGCCGGCACGATTGCCTCCAGCGGCGCCTATGCCGCAGTGGGGATCGGGGCCTTTCTGGGCGCGGTTACCCATGCCCCGCTGACCGCCATATTTCTTCTCTTTGAAATGACGGGCAACTACCTGATCATCATCCCGATCATGCTGACCAGTATCATCGGCACGATTGTTTCCAGAAAGTTATACCCTGATTCCATTGATACGGTTGATTTCACCAGGGAGGGAATCGACATCCATGACGGCAGGGAAACCGCTATCATGAAATCAATCAAGGTGGGCATGGCCATGACGGAAGATGTGGGTTTTGTCAGTGAATCGGCCAATGTCAACCATCTGCTGAAAATGTTCAGCATGGCTGAGGAAAGTTTTTACTTCCCCGTGCTGGCTGATGCAGGCAGAAATGCCGGGCAGATGGTCGGGATCATCTCGCTGCAGGACGTCAAGGCCATCCTCCATGATGAAGAATTGCGGGT
>JACQYM010000240.1:0-5776 GCA_016208225.1 Deltaproteobacteria bacterium
GGCGGCCGGGGTCAAGCCGGCGCAGATCGCCCAGGGGCTTGCCCGTTTTGCCCCCTATGATAAACGGCTGCAGATGGAAAACATCGGCGGCCTGAAAATTATCAATGACTGTTACAACGCCAATCCCTCCTCCATGCTGGCGGCCTTCAACACGGTCAGGGCCATGAAGAAAAACAGAAAAAGCGTGGCCATCCTGGGCGATATGCTCGAACTCGGCCCGGAAAGCGAGGCGGCCCATCGCCGCCTGGGAGAAAACGCGGCCTGCAAGGGTTTTGATTACCTTTTCTCCTGCGGCCAGTTCAGCCGGAAAGTGGTGGACGGCGCCCTGCACGCCGGCATGACCATGAAACAGGCGAAACAGGCGGAGAGCAAGGAGGAGATCGTCGAGGCCATTGTCAATCTGGTGGCCCTGGGCGAACTGCGGGAACAGGATCTGCTGCTGGTGAAAGGCTCACGGGGCATGCGCATGGAAACCATCATCGAGCAGCTGCGCAGCAGGCTGTAGGCGGAAATCAATGCTTTATCATCTTCTTTATCCGCTGCATAACCTGTTCGGGGGCTTCAATGTCTTCCGCTACATCACCTTCCGCTGCATCGGGGCGATTGTCACCGGCTTTCTGATTTCCCTGCTGCTCGGTCCGGCCTTTATCCGCTTTGTCCAGCGTATGCAGCTGGGCCAGGTGGTGCGGGACGACGGCCCGGCCAGCCATTTCAGCAAACGGGGCGTGCCGACCATGGGCGGCGTGCTGATTGTTGCCTCGGTGGTCATTTCCACCCTGCTCTGGGTTGATCTTGCCAACCACTATGTGTGGCTGATCCTGGGACTGACCATCTGGTTTGCCGGCATCGGCAGCATCGATGACTGGCGCAAAATAAAGAAGAAAAACTCAAAGGGGTTGAGCGCCAAAGGCAAAATGATGCTGCAGATCATCGGGGTGGGGGCGGTCGGCGCGGTGCTGGTCAATCAGCCCGGTTTCGACACCTCCCTCAGCTTCCCTTTTATCAAGAGTATCAAGCCTGATCTGGGCCTGTTTTACATTGCCTTCATGGTGCTGGTGATTGCCGGGGCGTCGAATGCCGTCAATCTGACCGACGGCCTGGACGGCCTGGCCGTCGGACCGACGGTGGTGACAAGCGGCGTGTATCTGCTCTTTTCCTATCTGGCCGGCCATGCCGGTCTGGCCACCTATCTGCAGATCCCGTTTGTGCCGGGTGCGGGCGAGGTGACCGTGTTCTGCGGCGCCCTGGCCGGGGCCAGTCTCGGATTTCTCTGGTTTAACGCCTATCCGGCCCAGGTATTCATGGGCGATGTGGGCTCCCTGGCCATCGGCGGGGCCCTGGGCGTGGTGGCGGTCATCATCAAGCAGGAGATCCTGCTGGTGCTGGTGGGCGGCATCTTTGTCATGGAGGCCATGTCCGTCATTCTGCAGGTGGGCTATTTCAAGATTTCCGGGGGCAAGAGGATTTTTCTCATGGCCCCCTTCCATCACCATTTTGAAAAAAAGGGATGGGTGGAGCCGAAGGTGGTTGTCCGGTTCTGGATTATTTCAATCATTCTCGGCCTGATGGCCCTGGCAACCTTAAAGCTGCGGTGAGCGGGGTATGGTCGGTTTAGCGTCATTCATCAAATCTCCGGCTTCGTACCGGGTGTTGGTGGTCGGATCAGGCAAGTCCGGATTTGCGGCCCTCAGGTTCGTGCATGGGCTGGGATGCAGCGTGGCGCTCAGTGAAAAGGCAGCCGAATCGGCGCTTGATAAAAAAATGATCAAATGGCTGCGGGACAGGGACATCGCCTATGAAACGGGAGGACATCAGCAGACGACGTTTCTCGATGCCGATCTCATTGTGGTCAGTCCGGGCGTGCCGCTGGACATGGCGGAATTGACGGCGGCCCGCGCCGCAGGCATTGAAATCATAGGCGAACTTGGGCTTGGTGCTGCTTATCTCCGGATACCAATTGTTGCAGTGACCGGTACTAATGGCAAAACCACGGTAACGAAGCTGATCGGCGAGTTACTGCAGGCTGCCGGCAGAAAGGTTTTTGTGGGGGGAAACATTGGCACTCCGCTACTCGACTACCTGTTGGGGGACCAGGATGCTGAAATAGCGGTTCTGGAGGTAAGCAGTTACCAGCTTGATACGGCGGGAAAATTCCGGCCGGATGTGGCAGTGTTGTTAAATATCAGCCCTGATCATCTTGACAGATATCCTTCCTATGATGATTATGCGGCCTCTAAAATGAAAATTTTCGCCTGGCAGCAGCCCGATGATCTGGCCATTCTGAATGCGGACGACGAAGACATCGTCCAGCGGGTGGAAAAAGATCCGGTGCCGGCGCGGACGGTATGGTTCGGCGGAGAACTGCACGGCAAACCCGGCGCCGTGGTGCGCGACGGGGAGATTGTCCTGCAGGGGATGTTCACGGCTGAGGAAAAATATCAGCTGCCCGCTGGATTGAGGAAATCACCGAACCGGGAAAATGCCATGGCCGCGGTGCTGGCCGCCCGCATCATGGCCTGTCCGCTGGAGGCGATCAACCGGGGGCTGGCCGAG
This sequence comes from Deltaproteobacteria bacterium, assembly GCA_016208225.1. Classification (GTDB taxonomy): domain Bacteria; phylum Desulfobacterota; class Desulfobulbia; order Desulfobulbales; family SURF-16; genus SURF-16. The sequence goes on from JACQYM010000240.1 coordinate 2,554, forward strand.
TTCAAAAGACCGCCCCACCGGCTTTTTAAGGTGTCGGAAATCAAGGGAGTAAGTTATTTTGACGACTCCAAGGCCACCAACGTCGGCGCCGTCCGCTCCGCCCTGGAAGGCATGACGCAGCCGGTCATTCTCATTGCCGGCGGCCGGGACAAGGGCGGCGATTACCGTTACCTGGCGGACATGGTGCAGGCCAAAGTGAAAAAGATGATTCTGATCGGCGAGGCGCGGGAAAAAATAGCCGCCGCCCTTGGGGACCTGGTCGGAATTGAAATGGCGGACAGTCTGGAAGAGGCGGTGCTCAAGGCCGCCCGGTACGCGATACCGGGTGATGCGGTGCTGCTTTCCCCGGCCTGCGCCAGTTTTGACATGTTTCAGAGTTACGCCGATCGGGGCGAGAAATTCCAGAACCTGGTGCGCAATCTGGGCACGAAGTGAAAAATGAGCGATTGAGGTTGGTTAGGTGTTTATGGACATAGTAGTTACAAAAGTACCATTTATCTGTGCCGTCATGCCAGCATGTTTTTAGCTGGCATCCAGCGAAGGACATGGATTCCGGCTAAACATGCCGGAATGACGGACGTTGTAAGAGTTGGTAGACGCTGAGCCGTTAAACAAATGAAAAATCGAGAAGAAAAAATTGGAAAAAATATGCTGCCGCTGATAAAAAAATGAGCATGAAGGACAATGGATTCCGGTCAAGGATGAGGACAGGCAGAATTTTTCATACGGGTTCTGCCCCACCTGCTACCAGGAAACCCTGGCAGAGATCAAAATGGCCTCCCAGTACCGGTTCCGGGAAGCAGCCGAACTGGCGGTGTAAGTCGCCGATTTTATGGGCAACAGGGAGATCAGACTCATGGTGAGCGGTGGCGGCACGGGGGGGCATCTTTTTCCGGGGGTTGCCGTGGCCGAGGCCATGCTGGCCCGCCACCCGGCAGGCAAGGTGCTTTTTGTCGGCACCGGCCGCCATACCGATGCCCGGGTGCTGGCCAACCGGCTGTTTCAGACGGCGGCCATCAGCGCCATGGGCCTCAAGGGCAAGAATGTGGTGCAGCGGCTGGCGGCCCTGGTGCAGCTGCCGCTGTCCGTAGTTTCCGCCCTGCGGCTGATGCGGAGTTTCAGGCCCCGGCTCGTGCTCGGGGTGGGGGGCTATGTGACCGGACCGGTGCTGCTTGCCGCGCGCCTGCTGAAAATCCCCACTGCCATCCATGAGCAGAATTCGGTGCCCGGCATGGCCAACAGGAAGCTCGGCCGTTTTGTGGACCGGGTGTTTCTGTCCATCCCCGGCAGTGAGGAATTTTTTGATCAGGCCAAATGCGTGCTGACGGGGAATCCGCTGCGGCAGGAATTGATGGCCGCGGCGGCAAAGAAAAGAGAGGGGAATGCGGCGCCGGTGCTGCTGGTGCTGGGCGGCAGTCTGGGCGCCCATCGGGTGAATACCCTGATGACCGGCGCCATGGAGATACTGCGGCCCCTTCTGCCGGCCGAAGCGCTGATTATTCATCAGACCGGCCGGGATGACGAGCAGGCGGTTGCCGCCCGCTACGCCGAGCTCGGCGTGCGGGCCGAGGTGGGAGCGTTTTTCGACAACATGGCTGATCTGTACAGCCGGGCCGACCTGGTGGTTTCCAGGGCCGGCGCCACCACCCTGGCCGAAATCACCGCCTTCGGGCTGCCCATGATCCTGATCCCCTATCCCTTTGCCGCTGATGATCATCAGCGCAAAAACGGGGCATATCTGGTGCAGGGCGGGGCGGCAAAGATGTTTGCCCAGGCGGAGCTCACCGAAAAGCTGCTGGCCGAGGAAATTGAACGGCTGCTGCGGGATACGGACAAGCGCCGGCAGATGGGGGCCGCGGCGGAGCGGCTGGCCAGGCCGGGCGCCACGGCGGCGATTGTCGAGCAGTGTGAAAAACTGATGGGCATCGGGTAACAAACGGTTTACGGTTGCCGGTTTACAGTTTACGGCCCTGCAGATAGCGGAATTCTGCGGGAATTTGCCGCTAACCCCCATCACCACAAGCGGGAACAATGAATAATGAAAGTCTCGCGGCGTAGGAGCGGGCCATGCCCGCGACCGAGATCGCCGCAATGCTGAAGGTCGCGGGCACGGCCCGCTCCTACGATCCAGCCTGAAGAATGGAAAGTGACTTTCATATAAACCAGTAACTTTTTACGGCCCTGCAGGTAGCAGAATTCTGTAGATATTTTCCGCCAACCGTAAACCGTAAACTGTAAACCGTAAACCAAGAAGAAGAGTCCCTGGAATAACGTACTTGTATAAAAAAACAAAACATATTCATTTTGTCGGCATCGGCGGCATCGGCATGAGCGGCATCGCCGAGCTGCTGCTCAACCTGGGGTATACGGTCAGCGGTTCGGATCTCCGGCAGACCGATATCACCAGAAGGCTGGAAGGGCTTGGCGGCAAGGTCTATCAGGGCCATGACGGCGCCTGGGTCGGCAATGCCGACGTGGTGGTCATCTCCTCGGCCGTCAAGGAGAACAATCCGGAGGTTATTGCCGCCCGCGAGGCCTATATTCCCGTTATTCCCCGGGCCGAGATGCTGGCCGAGCTGATGCGGCTGAAAAAATACGGCATCGCCGTGGCCGGCAGCCACGGCAAAACGTCCACCACCTCCTTGGTCGGCTGGATTCTGGCCGTGGCCGGGCTTGACCCGACGGTGGTGATCGGCGGCAAGGTAAACAGTCTGGGCACCAACGCCAAGCTGGGCGAGGGGGAGTTCCTGGTGGCCGAGGCGGATGAAAGCGACGGCTCGTTTCTGCAGCTGTCGCCGGTCATCGAGGTGGTGACCAATATTGATCTGGAACATCTGGATTATTACCGGGACATTGATGAGATTAAGGAGGTTTTCCTCCGTTTCATCAACAAGATCCCCTTTTACGGGGCCGCCGTGCTCTGCCTGGATGACGACAATGTCGCCTCCCTGCTGCCCTCCCTCAAAAAAAGGGTGATCACGTACGGGCTGTCGGCCCAGGCGGATGTGAACGGCAGGATGCTGCGTTCGGCGGGACTCACCTCAACCTTTGAGGTGTGCCGGGGGGCCGAGGTGCTGGGCGAGATCCTGCTCAACTGTCCTGGCCGCCATAACGTCTTGAACAGTCTGGCCGCCATTGCCGTTGGGCTGGAGCTGGAGATCCCCTTTGCCCGCATCGCCGGGGCCCTGGCCACCTTTACCGGTGTGCAGCGGCGGCTGCAGAT
>JACQYM010000240.1:5862-7897 GCA_016208225.1 Deltaproteobacteria bacterium
TCGATGATTACGGCCATCATCCCACGGAGATCAGGGCAACGCTCGCCGCCATCCGGTCGGCCTGGCCGAGCCGGCGGCTGCTGGTCCTGTTCCAGCCGCACCGGTATACCCGGACCCAGGGGCTGTTCAAGGAGTTCTGCACCGCCTTTCATGATGCGGATATCCTGGTGCTGACCGAGATCTATGCAGCGAGCGAAACGCCGATTCCCGGCGTGACCGCGGAAAATCTGATGATCGGCATCAAGGAGCATGGCCAGCGTCAGGTCCATCTGGCCGGGGGAGTCGATGAGCTGGCCGGCATGGTGCGACCCATGCTGGAGAGTGGGGACATCGTCCTCACCCTGGGGGCCGGGGACATTCTGCGGGCCGGCGAACAGCTGCTGGTCGCCCTTGGATAACAAGGCAATGGAGACCGGGCGAATGTATGATGCCGCAGCACAGAGCGGACCAGGTCGGGAGAGGATGATGCCGGTAAGCGGAGCCGCCAGGCGACTGCCGCCCTGGGCCGCGGCCTTTCAGGAGGCGACGGCCGGGTTCCTGCGCGGCGGGGTGCGCTGGCATGCCCCCATGGACGGTTACACCACCTTCAAGGTGGGCGGGCCCGCCGAGGCCATTGTTCTGCCGCGGGACCGCCATGAGCTGGCCCTGCTGGTGCAGACGCTGGCCGCCATCAAGGTGCCGTGGCTCGTGCTCGGCCGGGGCAGCAACGTGGTGATTGCCGATGAGGGGCTGCCGGGCGTGGTGATCCTCTTCGGCCGCGATTTTGCGAAAATCGAACTGCTGGCAGAAGAGGCGGAGTCGGCCGTGGTCAGGGTGGAAGCGGGCTGCGCCCTGGCCAGGCTTGTCGGCTGGGCGGTGAAACGGGGCCTGGCCGGGCTGGAATTTGCCGCCGGTATTCCGGGCAGTGTGGGCGGCGCCATCGTGATGAATGCCGGGGCCTGGAAAAAAGAGATGAAAGATCTGCTGGTCGGCGTCACCGTCATGGACGGGCAGGGGGCCATCATGACCCGGCGGCTGGAGGAGATGCATTTTGCCTATCGGAGCTGGGGCGAGCCCAGGGGCACCATTGCCTTGGAAGGATTTTTCCGGCTGCAGAAGGGCGATCCTCTCGCCCTGAAAACCATCTGCGGCGAGCATCGGCAGCGGCGCAAAGTTCTGCAGCCGCAGCACATGGCCAGCGGCGGCTCTTTTTTCAAGAATCCCGCGGGCCAGAAAACGGCCGGCCAGCTCATCGATGCGGCGGGGCTCAAGGGCCGCGCGGTGGGGGGGGCCATGGTGTCGCCGGTGCATGCCAACTTCATCGTCAATACCGGCACGGCCACGGCTCGGGACATCATGGAACTGATGCGGATGGTGCAGCAGGTTGTGCTGGAAAAATTCGGCATCGCTCTTGAACCGGAAGTGAAGATTCTGGGCATGAAATGAAGAGGAGAAAGAAGGGATTACAGGTTTATCGGGCCAGCAATCACACCTGGTTCGGCGATCAGCTGCTGAAGGTGATCAGCATCGGCTTTGCCATTATCATGTCCTGCGGCATCGTCAGTCTGCTCGCCTATCAGGGACTGAGCCGCTCGCTCTTTTTTCAGATCGAGGCGGTGGACATTCAAGGCTGCCATCGGACCACGCCGACCCAGATCCTGGGCTGGAGCGGCCTGGATGTCAAGACCAATTTATGGACGGTGCGCGTCAACCGCCTGCGCAAAAAACTGGAAAACCAGCACTGGATTGCCGCGGCGACCATTGTCAGAAACTGGCCGAACAAGCTGGCCATCACGGTCAGGGAAAGGGCGCCCCTGGCCCTGGTGAGCACCAAATCCGGGCTCTTTTATGTTGATCGGGGCGGGGTGGTTTTTGCTGAAGTGATGCCGGTCGATGATCGGGACTGTCCGGTGATCACCGGCGTGGAACCGGAGAATATCCCCGGGGTCCAGGAAGAGGAGCGGCTGCGGGATGCGCTTGATTTCATCATCTACAGCGAAAAGGGCACGGCATCCCTGCCGAAACAGAATATTTCGGAAATTCATGTGAACGAAGA
>JACQYM010000174.1 GCA_016208225.1 Deltaproteobacteria bacterium
ATGCAGTTGCCTGGAAGTCGTCAACGGCCGGGGTTGAGAGGAGGGGCGGTTCCGAACCGCCCCTTGCGCGTACATTTTAAAATTTCATTGCAGGCGATTGAGAAAAAGTGATCGGTATTTTTGATTCAGGTGTCGGCGGCATGACTGTCGCCAAGGCCGTTGAGCAGCTGCTGCCGGGGAAAAGTCTGGTCTATTTCGGTGATCTGGCGCGAACCCCTTATGGTTCGAAAAGCCCGGAGACCATCTGCAAATATTCCAGGCAGGACACTGAGTTTCTGTTGAACAAAGGCGCGAAAATCATCATCATAGCCTGTAATACGGCGGCAAGCGTGGCCTCCGATCTGCTGAAAGCGGAATTCGATGTGCCGATTTTTGAGGTGATCAGCCCGGCCATCGAGAAGGCGCTCGCCGTGACGGTCAACAGCCGCATCGGCGTCATCGGCACCAGGGCGACCATCAAAAGCAATATTTATGAGACCAAGATAGTAGAGGCCAGGCAGGAGGCAAAGGTCTTTTCCCAGCCATGTCCCCTGCTGGTGCCGCTGGTGGAGGAAGGGTGGCTCGACAAACGGGAGACCAAGATGATTATCCGCCGCTATCTGCATCCCCTGCAGCACAAAGGCGTTGATACCCTGGTGCTCGGCTGCACCCATTATCCGCTGCTGACCCATCTCATCGGCCCCCGCATCGGCAGAAAGGTCAATGTCATTGATTCCTCCACAGCGGTGGCGGATAGGGTAAAGCGCTATCTGCAGGATCATCCGGAGGTGGATAACAGCCTGGCGGCGGAGGGGAAAAGCATGTACTATGTCTCCGATGTGACCGATGCGGCGCGGTTGACGGCCCAGCGGATTTTTGGCAGAAAACTGGACCTGATCCAGGTCGATATGGAAGGAATTTAATATGAAACGCTTATTTTTTATTGTCCTGTTGTTCTGCGTCTGCCTGCTGCAGCCGGCGGCAGGGCAGGCCGATGCCCTTACCCCGCTTGAGATTGCCCAGCGGATTCAGGAAACCTATGAAAAAACCACCTCATTTAAGGCCGATTTTCTGCAGACCTCCAGCGTCAGCGACATGGAACGCCGCCAGCGCCGGGGCAGCGGCACCATGGTGATCCAGAAACCCAGCCTGCTGCGCTGGGATTACGTTTCCCCGGACAAGCAGGTGCTGGTCAGCGACGGCAAGAATTTTTCCCTCTACTTTGCCGCGGAAAACCAGATGATCGTCACCCCGGCCAAGGAATATCTGCAGGAGGATGTCACGTATAATTTCTTTTCCGGCAAGGGCAACCTGCTGCAGGATTTTGAGGTCTCCGCCCTGCCCGGCGAGCAGCCGAAACAGGGGACCCTGGCCATCATGCTGGTCCCGAAAAAGACCCATGCCCAGGTGGCCACCCTCAATGTGTGGGTTGACGAAGGAACATTCCTGGTCAGCCGGCTGGAGATCCATGATCACCTCGGCAGCATCACCAATCTGATGCTGTTCAACACCGGGGTCAATAAGCCGGTGCCGGCGGATTATTTTCATTTCACCCCGCCCGCGGGTACGGAGATCATTGAGCAGTAAATGACCGTTACCCGTCCTTTCAGGCTGGCGCTCGTTTCCATGCCCTGGGCGATTTTTAACCGCCCCTCCATCCAGCTCGGGGCCTTGAAAAGTTTTCTGGAGGGCAATGGATCGGTCAAGGTGCAGACCTTCCATCCCTATCTCGGGGTGGCAAGGCTCCTGGGCAGGGACCTGTATCACTTTGTTTCAGGCAATGTCTGGATCTGCGAGGCCCTGTACAGCGCCATTCTTTTCCCTGCCCTGCGTCTGCAGGCCGGGGAGATAGTGGCCGGGGAGTTAAAAAAGGAAAAAAAGAGCGCCGTGCCCGTTGATTTTGCGGCTGTCTGCTCCCTGCTGGAGGGCCATCGGGCCGAGTGGGTGGAGTCTCAGGAGTGGCAGCAATTTGATCTGGTCGGCTTTTCCGTCTGTTTCAACCAGCTGCTGGCCACGCTGGCCGCGGTCAGCGCCCTGAAAGCAAAACACCCCGACCTTCCCGTGGTGCTGGGAGGCTCATCCTGCCACCCGGAGTTGGCCCCGGCCCTGCTGCGTCATTTCCCGGTTGATTATATGATCAGCGGCGAAGGAGAGGGGGCGATGCAGAGTTTATGCGCCTTTCTGGCCGGGGAAGGGGCCGGGTTTGACGACCGGGTTTACCGCTCCGCCTCCCGCGGTCCGGGGACGGGGTCCCTGCCCGGCAAACAGCTTGACCTTGCCATGCTGCCCTGTCCTGATTATGATGATTATTTCCGGGAGATGCGGGAAATGTTCAGCGGGGAACCGTTTATTCCGGTCCTCCCCGTCGAGTTTTCCCGGGGCTGCTGGTGGCGGAAATGCACCTTCTGCAATCTGAATCTGCAGTGGCGCGGCTATCGCTGGAAAGCCGCGGCCAGAATGGCCGGGGAAGTTCTGGAGCTGGCCGGCCGGCACAAGGTGCTTGATTTCACCTTTACCGACAATGCCCTGCCGCCGAAGGAATCCGCCGCCTTTTTTGCCCGCATGGCTGATTCCGGCCTGGATTTGCGTTTTTTTGCGGAGATCCGGGCCGACCATCGCGGCAAAATGATGGCCGCCAGCCGCCGTGGCGGTCTGACCGCCGTGCAGGTCGGCATTGAGGCCTTGAGCAATTCCCTGCTCTTGAAAATGGCCAAGGGGGTCACGGCCATGGAAAATCTTGCCGTCATGAAGGATGCCCTGGCCAATGATATGGTGCTGGACGGCAACCTGATCGTCGAGTTTCCGGGCAGCAGCCGGGAAGAGGTTGATGAGACGCTGCGCAATCTTGACTTTGCCTTTCCCTTTCATCCCCTGACCGCCGCGGTCTTTTTTCTGGGACATGGCAGCCCGGTGGATGAAGACCCGCACCGGTACGGCATCCGCGCCAGAACCGTTCACCCCCATGCGGCCCGCCTTTTCCCCGCTGCCGTTGCCGCGGATCTGCCGCTGCTGATCAAAGGGTTCAGGGGCGACCGCACCAGGCAGCGGCAGCTCTGGACCCCGGTGCGGGAAAAGGTGAAGCAATGGCGGGATTACCATGCCGGACGGCGACGGCGGGAGAAACTGCTGCTCTCCTATCGGGACGGCGGTGATTTTCTGGTTATCCGGCAGGAGCTGCCCGATAACCGGGTCCTTAATCACCGGCTGCAGGGGATTTCACGACAGATTTATCTCGCCTGTGCGGCGATCACTGATCTGCCTGCCCTGACCGGGCTATTCCCGAAGTTCAGCGCCGGGCAGATTGAAAAATTTCTGGATGATCTGGTCGGCAAACGGCTGGTTTTCCGGGAAGACGACCGGTTCC
>JACQYM010000175.1:0-2375 GCA_016208225.1 Deltaproteobacteria bacterium
GCAACGGCTTTGACGGTTTTTGCCTCGCTCGGAATATCCGGATCAGGGGAGGCGTCAGGTCCGTCCCCGCGCCGATCATAGGAGGCCGAAAGGGTGACGGAGGGCATATAGGGAGCTTTCTTCAGAATAATATCATTTTCCGCAATCTGCACGGCCTTATCCGCCTGGGAGATCTCGGCCCTGTTTTTTTTGGCGCTGGCAATAACCTCCTCCCAATCGATCTGCTTGATTTCATCATCCGTTCTGTCTGCAATCGTGAGCAGCGAGTCGACAGATCGCTGCATGAGAACGTTCAAACGAGATTTGGCCAGAAAGGTGAGCTTCTCCGCATCAACCAGGTCCTGTTCCCCCTGGGCCAGTTCAACCTCACTTTGCAGCATGTCATTTTTCGGAATCAGGCCCGCCTCGTAAAAGGCCTTGGCATCCTTGCTGTGCGACTGCAGACGCAGAACAGACTGGCGGGCCTCCTCTTCAAGTTTCAAAGCGCGAAGAAGTTCATAATAACGGCCATATACATCAAAAACCAGATTATTGACAATCTGCTCAACGGCTAACCTGGATGTTTCATGGGCCAGTCGGGCCTGTTTGATCGCAGTGACCAGGGAGCCGCCCTTGTAAAGCGGCTGTTCTGCAATGACGCCGTATGAAAAAAGGTCCGCGGGGGTGAACAGTTCGTCCGGCTGATGTCCATAACTGTATTGGGCGGAGAGGGTAGGGAAGAGGTCCTTGCCGGCGCTTGCCAGGGCAGCCTCTTTACTTTCCATATCCGACCGGGCCGCGGCAAGCTCAGGATCCGAGCCAAGCACGATGGCGATGCATTCTTCAAGGCCGAGGATGGCAGCAGCATCCTCATCAGCCGCCAGGGAAACGGTGCTGATTGAAATGCAAAAACAACATAATAACAGTATTATATGTCTCATATCAAGAATTCGGATGATTTTGATTGGGGTGCAATGGCTGCTGCCAGATCTGCCAGCAGATCGATCAGAACGGCAGCCGAGGGCTCGGGAAACCGGAGCAGAACGACGCCTGCCCCTGCATCCACCGTTGACAGAACAGCCAGGCCATCGTAGCCCTCCAGCACAAACTTTAAAAAATGTATCTGCCGTGGATCTATGCGCAGATACATTTTCCGCGTTTCAAGCAGGCCCGTCATACCTTGAGTTCACTCTCCACCGCGCCGAGCAGGTCGCGATAACCGGCAAGACGCGGCTCCACAATTTCGGCAAGATATTCCTCGGTCTGTGCCGCGGCCCGGCCGGTAAATTCCTGACCCGTGCCGATCATGGCCTCCAGCTCGCCGGTGGAAAAGGGGATCTGCGGGTCAGCACCCAGGCGGGCAAGCAGGTCATTATCCTGGCCTTCTTCCTTGACCACTTTGCCGGCGGCAATGGAGTGTATTTTAATGATCTCATGCATTTCCTGGCGGCTCTTTCCCTTTTCCACACAGGCCATGAGAATTTTTTCCGTGGCCATGAAGGGAAGTTCCATGCGCAAATGGCGTTCGATTTGTTTCGGAAAAACAACCATTCCGCTCGTAATATTAAGATACAATCGCAAAATCGCATCGGTCAAAAGAAAGGCCTGGGGGATGTCCATGCGGCGGATTGCCGAATCATCCAGGGTGCGCTCGAACCACTGATTGGCAAAAGTCGCCGCGAAATTGGCGGGCAAACCCATGAGCTTGCGGGCCAGGCCGGTCATGCGCTCGCTGCGCATGGGATTGCGCTTATAGGCCATGGCCGAGCTGCCGACCTGGTCCTTGGCAAAAGGTTCCTCCTGCACCTTGAGATTTGACAGCAGGCGCAGATCCACGGCAAATTTATGGGCCGAGGCGCCGATGCCGGCCAGGGTTTCAGCCGTCTTCATATCCAGTTTGCGGGTATAGGTCTGGCCCGTAACGGCAAATATATCATCAAACCCTAATTTTTTCGCCACCAGTCTGTCAAGCTGCCGAACCTTCTCATGATCGTTTTTGAAAAGCTCGATAAAAGTCGCCTGGGTGCCGACGGTGCCTTTTACCCCCCGGGCCTTGAACTGTTTCTCCAGGGATTCGAGATAATCAAGATCCATCAGGAGATCCTGAATATAGAGGGTGTGGCGTTTGCCCACCGTGGTCGGCTGCGCAGGCTGATAATGAGTATAACCAAGCGTGGCTAAATCTTTGTATTTACGCGCAAATAATACAATGTTGGCGATCACGTTGACCAGGGCTTTTTTTATCAGCCCCAGGGCGTTGCGCTGCAGAATCAGGTCGGCATTGCAGCCGACGAACTGCGAGGTGGCGCCAAGATGAATGATCGGCTCGGCAACCGGACACTGCTGACCATACGCATACACGTGGGCCATGACGTCGTGGCGAATCTCTTTTTCCT
>JACQYM010000175.1:2408-3365 GCA_016208225.1 Deltaproteobacteria bacterium
GCTGGGCCTCTGCCAGGGCAATCCAGCAGCGGCGCCAGGTTTCAAACTTTGACTGTTCAGAAAATATTTTCTGCATTGCCGTGCTTGTATAACGGCTGACCAGGGGTTCCTGGTAGATTTCTCTGTTCATTATATCAACATTCTCCGGGCATACGTTTATCAGGGGACCATAAACAAAGTTTTAATATTTATCACTCCAGCAGGGAAAAGAAAACAGCATATTACAATGTCGCATAATGTATATTATGTATAATAATGTTAAGTTTAATAAAATCATATAATTGGAAGCACACCTTGCCCCTTGCCGGCTTTTTGATAATTTTGGGGCAATGCTTCCTCAGGAACTGTTTGTGCTGGATTTTTAATAATTTTGATGCAATACTTTTTCAGAAACTGACTGGCGCAAAAAAATAAGAATCGGAGAGAAAAATGTCCTGGAGCAAAAATGGCGCCCGACCCTGCCATCAGTGGTTGTCATCCGGTCTGTTACTTTCCCTCATGCTCCTTACCGCCCCCCGGTCCATTGCCGGCCCCTATACCGCGTCGGCCCACGGCAACAGCACCGACGGCGCAGATCGCACTCTGCTTACGGATTACTCCACCGGCAATTGCAGCCATTGCCATGAACAGCACGGCAGCATGGATGGCCAGGAAGCCGTGCCCTTGGACGGCGAGCCTTCGGTTTTCGCCCTTTTTACTGGAAATTTTAATGACGCCGCCCAGACCGGTCCATACCTCCAGGCGGATAATCTCTGTTTCTCCTGCCACATCAGCGCCGGCGCCCTGCAAAGCGGCGGCGGCATCACCAATAAGCAGTACGTGAACGTTTTTGCCGGGTATCCTGTTACCTATGCGACGGATATCCTCGGCGCCTTTAACCTGGGGGGCTCCTACCACAACCTTTATAATATTCGAAACGTGGCCGACACGAGATATGAATTTTTCACGGAATCGTCC
>JACQYM010000176.1 GCA_016208225.1 Deltaproteobacteria bacterium
ACGGTCCAGGCTTTCCACGGCCGAGGCGGTCAGGGCAATCACCACGGGCAGGGCCAGAATGGTCTGGCCGATGGCAATGGCCTCAATGGTAAACAGCAGGCCCCAGTTGCCGAAAGGCCCCCGCTGGGAAAGAAAGGCATAGACGACCAGACCGATGAAGACGGTGGGCAGGGCGAGCAGCGTATCCACCACCACCCGGACCGCCTTGCGGCCCGGGAAGGTGAAAAAGCCCAGCAGATAGCCGAGGGGGATGCCAAGCAGGAGGCTGGCGGCCATGGAAAGCATTGAGGCCCTGACCGTGGCGGAGATGGCGGAGTATGTGGCGGGATCACCCTGCGCCAGCAGCACCACGGCCCTGACAATACCCTGGGCAATAAAATCCATTACCGAGTTCCCAGCCCTGCCTTGCCGCTGCGCCTATCGGGCCTCGGCATTGGGGGTGAAAACCTGTTTGCCCATGAGCAGAAACTCGGCAACTGCCTTCTGGCCATCGGGACCGGCCAGCCATTGGGAAAACTGTTGGGCCAGATCATTTTTCACCTGGGGGCAGCGCGCCGGGTTCACCTCGATGACGCTGTACTGGTTCAGCAGCAGGGCATCCTTTTCCACCAGAATCTTGAGCGGCGGGTTGCCCTGATGGTCTGACTCGTATTTGATATAGGTGCCGCGGTCGGTCAGGGTGTAGCCATTGCGCTCGGCCGCCATATTGATGGTGGCCAGCATGCCCTGCCCGGCCTGGACATACCACTGCTCCTTATCCGGGACAGGCGGCGCCCCTTTTTCCCACAGGGAAATTTCCATCTTGTGGGTACCGGAATCATCGCCGCGGCTGATAAAAAAGGCCTGTTTGCCGCGGATGGCGGCCAGGGCATCCATGAGGGTCTTGCCTTTGACGCCGGCAGGGTCGGCAGCCGGGCCGATCACGACAAAATCATTATACATGGTCTGCTTCCGGTTGATGCCGAAGCCGGCCTCGACAAACTTCTTCTCCGCCCCCGGGGCATGCACCAGCAGCGCATCCGCGTCGCAGTTCTCCCCCAGTTTCAGGGCCTTGCCCGTGCCGGTGGCCACCCACTTAAATGATACACCCGTGGCGGCGGTAAACTTCGGGGCCAGATAATCAAGCAGGCCGGTATCGTCGGTGCTGGTGGTCGTGGCCAGCAGAAACTCCTTGTCAGCCGCCGGAGCGGATGGGGAAAAGATCAGTAAAAACAGCAGAACCGTGCAGGCAAATGATGCGGTGCGGAAAAACATCTTCATTTGTTTCTTCTCCTTTTTTAATATTGCTGATCGCGTAAAAACTGAAAATTAACCACAGAGAGCACAGAGCCCACAGAGATAACTAATTGTAATTAAAATATTTTCTCTGTGCTCTCTGTGTGCTCTGCGGTGAAAACGGAAGCACTGTTCTCCAGATTCCGCGCTCTTCGTGCTGGAAAAATAATGATTACGAATGCATCTTAGTGAACTGTTTTCCAACCGTCAATGGGTGAACGAAAAAATATGAATTTTATGTTTTGATTTCCAACAGTTATGATCCATCAGCTGTTCAGGCGGGGCGGGAAAAGCAGGATCGTAGGCATGGCCTTTCATCTCCTTTCTCCGCGGCATGGCACGGGGGCCGGCAAATCAGTCAACCCGCGCTCCGCCTTCCGCCCCCTGCCGCTCCTGACCGGCCCGGGCAAAGAGGGTCAGCTGCCACTGGTCGCGGACCACGTCATGACGGATAATGTAGATGCTGCCGTCATCGCCCCGGACCTTGAAATAGCGATGGTCCGGGGCCAGCCAGCGGTCAACCACCTCGACAACCTCAATTTTGCGCTCCTGCAGCAAAAAGCGGCGCGGCGTTTCCTCGCCGCGGTAGCCGGCGTAGCAATCGACGCTGATGGCGAAGAAATCCTCCCGGCCCTCTGTCATTTCTCGACCTTCACCGTGCTGGCCTGGGGTCCGTGGTCCCCTTCCTCTTCATGGAAGGTGACCGCCATGCCGATGGTGAGGGTGTCGAAATCTTCATTCAGCACACTGTTTCTGTGGAAATAGACCTCCCGATTGTCAGCCGTGGTGATCCGGCCGTAATCCTCGATGGGGGAAAGAAAGGTGATGCGGCCGACCGGCGCCTCTTCATGGACCTTGACGTATCCCTTGCGCCGTTCGGTGAAGCCGGCCAGCTGTTTCTCCGCGGCATTCACCGCGTCGCGCAGGGCCACGTAGACATCCTCATGGGCATGATGCTCCACCGGCGGTTCACGGTTGACAGCCACCTTGCCCTCCGGACAGGTCATATCGATCCTGATCTTGTAAAGCCCGCCCTTGCGGCGGTGCTGCGGCGGGGCCTCGACCACGACGCGGCAGCTGACGAGCATCTCATGTTTTTTGGCCAGCTTGTCGATCCGTTTACGGATTTCGGCCTCAAGGGCCTCCGAGGAATCCATATTGCGAAAGGTGATTTGTAATGGGACCTGCATAAACTTCCCTCCTGATCATTTAGTAGTCAATCCAATCGATTTTCAGCCATTTTTCTGAATGTTCTCTTCGCCGGTGGTTGAAACCTTGCGATAGAAAAATCAGTGGTGCTCAGATTTCTCATTGTCATTGTCGCCGCCATGGCCGGTCAGCGGCACAAAGGCCACGGACAGGATCTGGCGGGTGCTGATCACCCCCTGTTCATCTTTCTCCAGCACCAGCAGTTCCTGGGACATGGCTGGCAGCCCCACGGGAATGACCAGTCTGCCGCCCGGTTTGAGCTGCTCTTTCAGGGCCGGCGGGATATGGGCCGCCGAGGCGGTGACGATAATGCCGTCAAACGGGGCGTGTTCCGGCCAGCCGCTGCTGCCGTCGCCCTGGCGCACCTCGACATTCTGATAGCCAAGCCTTCTGAGCCGCGCGGAAGCAACTCCGGCCAGGGCGGGAATGATCTCCAGGGAATAAACCTGCTGCACCAGCAGGGAGAGGACCGCGGCCTGGTAACCGGAACCGGTTCCCACCTCCAGGATCACCTTGTCCCGGTCGGGACGGAGGAGATCGGTCATGAGCGCCACGATGAACGGCTGCGAGATCGTCTGGCCGTTGCCGATGGGCAGCGGCGTGTTGTCATAGGCCATGGCCTTGTAAAAATTGGGCACGAATTCCTTCCTGGGTACCTGCCGCATGGCCTGCAGCACCTCCGGCCGCAAGGAGGAGACCCCGGTCAATCCGCGGGTGAAACGGGTTTCCTCCTCAATGGTCTGCAGCATCGCATCAACATCTGATCTCTTCATCGTTCCCGGCGCCTCCCTCTTTCTGGGATTTTATATTGAAACTGTTCCGGAAAGCAATGAATAGGGAAAAAAATAAACCCTCCCAGCCGTCCTGACAAGAGGCTGTATTCCCCATGATTATTCTGTTGCTATTTTTTTTTGTATTGAGTCCATTTGTTCTGCTATGATAACCCCAATTGACAAGCATCCTAACTTAGCGAAAAAACGATAATAGTGATGAGAAACGATATCATTCTGCTTTCCTGCGCGCTTCTTCTGTCTGTCGGATTCCTGCTGGTCCCATGGTATGGCGAGCCGAAGCCGTTCTGGACCATGGAGCGCATCCTGACCATCACCACCACGTTGCTTTTTGCCGTTGTTTTCATACTGCTTCTCTGCCGCTATATCATCATCAGAAGACTGAACAACCTGCTCAAAACAACCACGGCCGAATGCTCGCAGATGCACCGCGAGCTGGAACAGGCCCACACGGAGCTCGAGGAAAGGGTCCGGCGCCGGACCAACGAACTGGAAAAGATCCGCGGCAGTCTGGAAAAATCCCAGGAAATTGCCAAATTCGGCAACTGGGACTGGGACATCGCCAACAATTCCCTCTGGTGGTCGGACGGCATCTACCGCATCTTCGGCCGCACGCCCCATGAATTTGTCCCCACCCATGCCTCCTTTCTGCAGACCATACACCCCGAGGACCGGGATCAGGTGGAAGAAGCGCTCCGCAAGTCCCTGGCCGGTGAAGATTCCTGCAGCCTGGACCACCGCATTCTCCTGGCCGACGGCACGACGCGCACGATCCACCAGCAGGCGGAAATCATCCATGATGAGGCCGGCAGCCCGGTGCGCATGGTGGGCATCGCCCAGGATGTCACCGAGAAAAAAAGCACCGAGGCAACGCTGAAACTCAATGAAGAGCGGCTCAAGACCCTTTTCCAACTGAGCCAGATGGATGGGGTCTCCAAACAGGAGCTTGCCAACTACGCCCTCGAATCCGCGGTCAAGATGACCGGCAGCAAAGGCGGCTACCTGCACTTCTATAATGAAGAGAGCGAAACGATCATCATGCATTTATGGAGCAGGGGTGTCCTTGACCTCTGCAAAACCAGGGAAAGCCATCATCAGCCGCTGGAATCGGCGGGCATCTGGGCCGACTGTATCCGGCAACGCCGGCCGGTGGTTCACAACAACGACCTGAACCAGCCGACCACACAGGGATATCCCATCGGTCATTTTCCCGTCAGCCGCCACATGGGCATCCCGGTCATCGTGGACAACAGGATCGTCGTCATTGCCGGCGTGGGCAACAAATACACGCCCTACGACGAATCGGACATGCAGCAGCTGACCCTGCTGATGAATGAGGCGTGGAGCATCATCCATAAAAAGGAGATCCAGGCGGAAAAGGCGGAACTTACCAACATGCTGCGGCAGTCGCAGAAGATGGAGGCCATCGGCACCCTGGCCGGCGGCATCGCCCATGACTTCAACAACATCCTTACCCCCATCCTCGGCTATGCCGACATGGTGCACGAACAGCTGCCCCCGCAAACCCCTCTCGCTGAAAATATCGCCCATGTCATTCATGCCGCCAGGCGGGCCAGGGAGCTGGTGCAGCAGATCCTGGCGTTCAGCAGACAGACCGAACAGGAACGGAAACCGGTGCAGATCAACCTGGTGGTCAAGGAGGCCCTCAAGCTGCTGCGCGCCTCCATCCCTTCCACGATCAGTATCCGGCAGCAGATCAGCGACGATTGCGGCTTTGTTTTTGCCGACCCGTCCCAGATCCATCAGATTATCATGAATCTGTGCACCAACGCCTATCACGCCATGCTGAAAAGCGACGGCATCCTGAGCGTCACCCTGGAAAAAGTCACCCTGCCGGCCAACGGCCAGCGGGCAACGGAGATGAATCTGCTGCCGGGAAACTATGTGCGGCTGGAGGTGAGCGACACGGGCATCGGCATGGATGAAGCCACCCTGGACAAGATATTCGACCCCTATTTCACCACCAAGAACAAGGGGGAAGGGACCGGGCTGGGACTGTCGGTGGTGCATGGCATTGTCAAGAGCATGGACGGACGGATCAGCACCAGCAGCGCACTGGGCCAGGGCACGACATTCACCATTTATCTGCCCCGGCAGAGCAATGCCGCGGTTTTTGCGAAGACCGCCAGAAAACCGATACCCGAGGGGAATGAATCGGTCATGATCATCGAGGATGAAGAGACCATCGCCCTGATGGAAAAGCAGATGCTCGCCAGCCTCGGATACCGGGTCAGCATCATGGGCAACGGCATGGATGCCCTGCATGCATTCGCCGGTCAGCCTGACCGGTATGATCTGGTCATCACCGACATGGCCATGCCGGGCATGAACGGCGACGAACTGGCCGTGAAACTGCTGGCGCTGCGCCCGGATCTGCCGATCATTCTCTGCACCGGATTCAGTGAAATCATCGATGAATCCAGGGCAAAGGCCTTGGGCATCCGGGAATTCGTCATGAAGCCGATCATCAAAAGGAGTCTGGCCGAGATCGTCAGAAAGACCCTTGATGCGGGGGGGACAGGAACATGCATGACATAATTGGTTGACGAAGGAACGTCATACGTGGTTTAAGATGGAGTCCCGAGGGGATAAGAGGGTCGGGAGTCAGGAGTCAGAAGACAGGAGCCAGGAGTCAGAAGCCAATGAGCGATATGCAGCTGAAAAAATATGCCGGGTATACCGATTTCCCCGGTCCGGTTGTCACCGTGGTGATGGATGGCATGGGCATCGGGCCTGCCGATGAAAGCAACGCCATTCATGTGGCCTATACCCCGCAGCTGGATGAGCTGGCGGCCGAACCGCTGGCCATGCAGCTCAAGGCGCACGGCACCGCGGTGGGCATGCCGTCCGACGATGACATGGGCAACTCCGAGGTGGGCCATAATGCCCTTGGCGCCGGCCGGGTCTTTGCCCAGGGCGCCAAGCTGGTCAATGCGGCCATCCGCACCGGCGCGATATTCACCGGCAAGGCGTGGAGCGAGATCCTGAGCCGCACGGCGCAGGGCGGCACCTTGCATCTGATCGGCATGATTTCCGACGGCAACGTCCACAGCCACATCGACCATCTCTATGCCATTCTTGACCGGGCCGCAGCGGACGGCATCAAACGGCTGCGGGTGCACGGCCTGCTGGACGGCAGGGATGTGGGGGAGAAAAGCGGGCTCTCCTTTTTTGAGCCCCTGGAGCAAAAACTGGCTGAGCTGTCCACCGGCGGCCGCGATTACCGCATCGCCTCCGGCGGCGGCCGCATGATCACGACCATGGACCGCTACAACGCCGACTGGCGCGTCGTGGAAAGAGGCTGGCAGGCCCACGTGCTGGGCCAGGGCAGGCCCTTTGCCTCGGCAACCGAGGCAATCCGCACCTATTACGCCGAAAATCCGGACATCACCGACCAGTACATGGAAAGCTTCGTGATCGTGGCGGACGGCAAGCCGGTGGGCACCATTGAAAACGGCGATGCCGTTGTGCTGTTCAACTTCCGGGGCGACCGGGCCATCGAGCTGTCACGGGCCTTTGAAGAGGCTGATTTCGCGGAGTTTGACCGCAGGCGGGTGCCGGAGGTCTTTTATGCGGGCATGATGCAGTATGACGGCGACGCGAACATCCCGCGCCACTATCTGGTGGAACCGCCGGCCATTGACCACACCCTCGGCCAGTACCTGTGCGCCGCCGGCATCAGCTCGTTCGCCATCTCGGAAACCCAGAAATTCGGCCATGTGACGTACTTCTGGAACGGCAACAACTCGGGCTATATCGACGAAAAGCTTGAGAAATACGTGGAAATCCCCTCCGACAGGATCGCCTTTGATCTGCGGCCCTGGATGAAGGCCGCGGAAATCACCGACCAGGTAGTGGATGCCATCCGCAGCGGCAGATATAAATTTATCCGCCTCAATTACGCCAACGGCGATATGGTGGGCCACACCGGCATTCCCATCGCCATCCGCATTGCCGTGGAAACGGTGGACATGTGCCTGACCCGGCTGCTGAAGGCGGTGAAACAGGCCAAGGGGGTGGCGGTCATCACCGCCGATCACGGCAACGCCGACTGCATGTGGACCGAAAAGAAAGGGGTGCGCTCCCCCATGGTGGCCCACACCAAAAACCCGGTGCCGTTCATCATCAAGGACTATTCGGGCGCCAACAACTTTTCTCCGGCCAAAGTGGAAAACCCGGGACTCGGCAACATTGCCGCCACCCTGTGCAACCTGCTCGGTTTCGAGGCGCCGGCCGGCTACGACCCTTCGCTGATTACCCTGCGGCGAGAGTAGTGCGATATTTTGGATTGCGGATTGCGGATTGCGGATTGCGGAAATAAACCACAGAGCACGGAGATCACAGAGAAAAAAGATTTGTAATCACCACTACTGAGCCTCTTGCAAAATAAACAATGCACCATATCGTCATTCCGGCGAAAGCCGGAATCCAGCCATTTCGGTGGCATTGTTCCTGTTCCGGACCCCGGCTTTCGCCGGGGTGACGTCATTTTGTATGAGCTTGTTCTGCGTCCACATTGGAGCTGTGTTTCGGTTTACGGTTAGGGAACGGTATTGAACCGTAAACTGTTTTTTCTCCTCACTCCTCACTCCTCACTTTTCCCTCCTCACTCCTCACCTCTTCATGAAAGGTATTTTCCCCCTCCCGGCGATACAGGCCCGCCACACGGATGTCGGCCGCGGCCAGCAGTTCCGCCACCTTGCCTTTGTCCGCGCACGGGAACTCGACCGCCATGCCGCAGTCGGAACTGATCGCCCGCGGTACGGGGATGACATCATGGCTGATGCCGTGCTGTTTGAAGAGTTTTTCCGCCTTGAGCACGAAGTGGATGGAAAAGAGGATGACGACGCAGGTCGGATTGTTGAATTGCGGATTGTTGAATTGCGGATTGCGGATTGCGGATTGCGGATTTTTACTGCAGTCAGTCATCTCTGTGTGCTCCGTGCTCTCCGCGGTTAATTTTCAGTTTTTACGAATTCAATATTTTTTGTGATTACCATCGACTTTCAGAGCGTAGGTCGGGTTAGCGGGTGTATCGCGTAACCCGACAAAAGAGGCCTTTCGTCTAAAAACAAAAAGCCGGTGCCACGCTAATTCATGTCGGGTTACGGCGATAGGGCCGCCTAACCCGACCTACGGCTGCAATCACGATAGGGCCGCCTAACCCGACCTACGGCTGCAATCACGAAGAGTTTACAAATGCCGGTTTACAGTAAACGGTTCAATGCCGTTTCCTAACCGTAAACCGGTGACCGTAAACCGTAAACACAGCCTATAATCCGAAGAACAGCGAACATTAACCCTGAACTGGCTGGAAATCAGTGGTAATCACAATATTTTTTGTCAGTATAACTGTCCGGAACAAGCGGCAACCTCTGATCGCGGGCATGGCCCGCTCCTACAAACGACAGGGCAGTTAGGGTGTAGTTACATTACAGTCAGTTCTCTCTGTGTGCTCCGTGCTCTCTGTGGTTTCCCTAGCAATTCCTCGCGCGGGTTTTTCAATCCGCATTCCGCAATCCCATCATCTTCTGCCAAGCTCATCCAAGGCCCGCAGGCAGGCGGCCACATCCGCCTCGGTGTTGAAAAAGCCGAAGGAAAACCGCACGGTGCCGTGGGCAAAGGTGCCCATGGCGCGGTGTGCCGCCGGGGCGCAGTGCAGGCCCGCCCGCACCATAATGCCGAATTCCCGGTCAAGGGCATGGGCGATCTCGGACTCGCTTTTCCCCTTGACCCGCAGCGAGACCACCGCGGCCCGCGGCCGGCCCGCAGCGGGGCCGAAAACGGTTACCCCGTTGAGGGACTGCAGCCCGTCCAGAAAAAGGTTGCACAACCGCTGCTCGTGCTCCCGGATGGCGGTGAGCCCGGTGCGGCGGACAAAACCGACCCCGGCCCCGAGTCCGGCAATCCCCAGGGTATTGGGCGTCCCGGCTTCATACAGATCAGGCATGAAATCAGGCTGGATCTCCGTTTCCGAGTTGCTGCCCGTTCCGCCCATTTTCAGGGGCCGCAGCATCAGTCCCGGCCGCAGATAAAAGCCGCCGGAGCCGGGCGGGCCGAACAGGGATTTGTGGCCGGTAAAGGCCAGCAGATCAATGTTCATCTCCTCGACATCAATGGGAAAGACCCCGGCCGACTGGGCCGCGTCCACCATCAGCAGGGCCTCGCCCTTCCGGCGGCCGATCCCGGCAATATCGAGCACCGCGCCGGTGACGTTGGAGACATGGTTGACCACGATCAGCCGGGTGTTGTCGCGCAGCAGGCGCGGCAGTTCTTCCATTGCCACCTCGCCGTTTTCATTCACCGGCAGGATGGAGATGCTGAGCGGTCCATGTTTTTCCAGATAGCGCAGGGGCCGCATCACGGAGTTGTGCTCCAGGGCCGTGGTGATCACATGGTCGCCAGGGTGCAGTTTTCCCCCGAACAGACCGAAAATCCCCGCATTCAGGGCTTCCGTGACGTTGCCGGTAAAGGCGATGCGGCTTGAATCGGCACAGTTGAACAGCCCGGCCAGCTCCTCCCTGGCATCAAAGATGATCCGGCTGCACTCGAGCGAGTAGCGATGGGCCGCGCGGCCCGGACTGAGGGAGATGCCGCCGAGCAGCGAGCAGACGGTTTCAACCACCTCCGGCGGTTTGGGAAAGGAGGTGGCGGCATTGTCGACATAGACGGGTGCGGGTTTGCCGGACATCGTTTTATTCATCACAAGGGGCTGACGACCTTTGTCGCCGCGGCCATGCTCTGCATGATCTCATACATATTGGTTTTTTTCCCGACGAGCAGACTCTCCTGCAGATGAAAGAAATCAAGACAGGTGCCGCAGGAGAATATCTCCACCCCTTTTGCCTCCAGGTCCCGGAGCGGTTGGACAAGGTCCGATTCGACCGCCGTGATCATCACCCCGCTGTTGTAAAAGAAGATCCTGGCCGGCAGGGGGGAAACCTCCTTGATGGTCTTGATCCAGGCCCGCAGCAGCATCCTGCCCAGCTCATCATCGCCCCGGCCCATGGTGGCGGAGGAAACGGCGTAGATCAGTCCGCCGGCCTCGGGGGCGCAGGTAAACCGGTCGGCAGACGGGGCATCGGCCGCGGGCCGGGAATCTGCGGTTTTGGCAATGACCACGCGATAATCGGCGCCTGCGGCCTGCACGGTAACCGGACAGCCCTGACTGCCGGCAAAGCGTTGGAGATTACTGGCCGAGCCCTCATTATCAACAATGATCTCAATTTCGCCGCTGCCGATCTGCTCCAGGGCCTCTTTGGCCTTGAGCACCGGCTGCGGGCACTTGAGGCCCCGGCAGTCAATTTGCATGCGCTGCACCATATGCCAAACTCCTTTGTCGTCGCACCACGCGCACACAGAGATGACAGAAAATATTTTCTATCGGCTCTTTGCTCTCAATGGTTTTGTCTTCTCTTATCGCATATGACGATAGAAACAAATTTTTTATCGTTAAATTCTATAGTTACCTGTGACAAATGTTACTATTCGCACTCTACCACGGAAGAATGAAAAGGGAAACAGGGGCGCAAAAAAATTTCGCTTCAACCAGAGATGATAGACTCGTAAAAAATGAAAATTAACCACAGAGAGCACAGAGCGCACAGAGACAACTAATTGTAAGTAAAGAATATTTTCTCTGTGATCTCCGTGGTGAAACAGGCATCAGCGATCAGCACGCCCGGCCAGATACGGTTACGGAGCCCAGTAGACACTTACCGCCTCCCTGGCCAAGGCCAGCACATGCCGGATGGGCATGTCGTTCAGCACCCCGGCCGACAGGGGTTCAGCGGCCAGGGCCTGTTCCAGGACCTGCAGTTTTGTCTTGCCGGTGATATGCAGAATGATCTTGCCGGAGGCAAGCAGGGCGGGCAGGGTGAGGGTCATGCGGTCATGGGGTGCGGTTGCGGGCCGCACGGCCAGGCAGAGCCGGCCGGAATGCAGGTCGGTCGCCGCCGCCAGTTCCGCGGCATGCGGGAAAAGCGATGCGGTGTGACCGTCTTCCCCCATACCCAGCACCAGCACGTCAAAGGGCCTCGGGATGGCGTCGACCCTGGCGGCACATTCCCCCTCGCCATCCCGGGCCAGGGCATGGCCGGTTTTGAGTCCGACGAACCGCGCCGCGGCTGCCCTGTTCTGCAACAGATGGGCGCGGACCAGCTTTTCGTTGCTGGCGCTGTCCGTCGGGTCAACCCACCGCTCATCCGCCAGGGTGATGCGCACCCGGCCCCAGTCGATATCCTCCCGGGACAGGGCGGCAAAAAGGGGCACCGGGGTTGAACCGCCGGAAACCACCAGACTGGCGCCGCCCCTTTTGCTTACGGCGGCCGCCAGAAAATAGGCAATGTTGCAGGCGAGTTCGGCCGCCAGCAGGGCGCCGTCCTTGAAGCCGCGGAAATGAACCCTGTAATCTTGCCTCACCATGGCCCGTTCCATCGTTGCCGTCCGGGGCACCCTACAGCCACTTCTTGACCCGGAAGTAATAGACCATGGCCGAGCCGATGAGAAACATGAAACCCAGGACGACAAAATAGCCCCAGCGCCATTCCAGTTCAGGCATATATTTGAAGTTCATGCCGTAGACGCCGGCAATGAAGGTCAAGGGAATGAAGATGGTGGCAATGATGGTCAGCACCTTCATGATCTCGTTCATTTTGTTGCTGTTGAAGGAAAGGGTCACCTCATGGAGATTGGCCAGGGCATCCCGGAATGTCTCCACGATATCGATGGAGCGCACCACGTGGTCATAGACATCCCACAGATAGTGGCGGGTGCTGTCCGCCACCAGCCAGTCAATCTTCTCCAGACGGCTTAAGATGTCCCGCATGGGCCAGATCGATTTGCGGATCACGGTTATCTCCCGTTTCAGCTCATGGAGCCGGTGAAAGGCTTCATAAGTATTGTTGCCCAGAATCGATTCCTCCAGATTTTCAATGCGGTCGCCGATCTTTTCCAGCATGAAGTAATAGCCGTCAACGATGGTATCGAGCAGGGCGTATACCAGATAATCCGCCCCCTTGGTGCGGATCCTGCCCTTGCCGTTGCGAATCCTTTCCCTGACCGAGCCGAACAGGTCCGGGCCTGATTCCTGAAAGGAAAAAACAATATTGGCCGTGCGGATGATGCTGACGTGGCCGGGCATGACCAGCATCGTCTGCTCGTCATAGGACATGGATTTCAGGATCAGAAACAGGTAATCCTCCCAGTCGTCGATTTTCGCCCGGTGGCCGGTATTGACGATGTCCTCCAGCACCAGGTAGTGGAAATCGAATTTATCGCCGAGTTCTTCAATCATCTCCGGATGATGGATGCCGTTCATGTGGATCCAGGTCACGTTCTTGCCGCCGGTGTCATCCGGCAGGTCGCCGACCTGCAGATACTCCTTTTCCACGCATTCGCTCTCCGTATAGCTCACATAGTGGATGGTGATCGGCTGCTCTTTCCTTTCGCCGACTAGAACCACGGAACCCGGCGGCAATCCCGCTTTGCTGGAAAATTCCTGGAATATTCTGTCAAGCATCTTCTCCCCCCGGGTGGCTCATGGCTCCCAAATCCGCAATCCGCAATCCGCAATCCGCAATCCGCAA
>JACQYM010000153.1 GCA_016208225.1 Deltaproteobacteria bacterium
ACCAGGTGCTTGATGCCGTGCTCCAGCTTCGCTCCGGGATGAAGGATGCGAAAATATACGAAAGCTCCTTTCTCATGTATAACGAACCCGCTTATTTTGAGCGGTTCAAAGAAAAAATCGCCATCTGGGACACCTCCCGGGAAAATCTCGGCTTTCTAATTGAAAGCTCGGCCGACGCCAATGCCGCCAAGGCCTTTCAAACCCTGGAAAAAGCATTCGCCGTTTATAACGCGCCGACCTTTACCGAGGTCTATTCCCTCTGGCAGTCCAACAACGAACTGAGCGCTGCCATGGGGCAGATCGGCGAAAAAACCATCGCGCTGATCGAATCCTATCAGGGCAAGGTGAGCGAGGAGATGGCTTCGTACCAGAAGAGCGGCATGCGCTGGGGGATGATCCTGATTGCCGCGGGGGTCACTATCGGTTTTGTTATCGCCTATCTCATTGTCGGCTCCATCGCCAATCCTCTCAATAAAAACATCGCCGTCCTGTCCGCCGGGTCGGCCCAGGTCGGTGCGGTTTCGGACCATATTGCGGCCTCGGGCCACTTTCTGGCCGAGGCCGCCCATGAGCAGGCCGCCGGGATCGAGGAAATCGCCGCCACCATCGAGGAGCTGAACTCCAGCACCAGCCAGAACGTTGAGAGCATTAACGAGGTGACGGTAATCGCCCAGTCCACCCTGGTGACCATGGGTGACGGCCGGGCGACCATGGCGCGGATGACCGAGGCGATTTCCGGCATCGAGACCTCCGCCCGGGAGACGGGGAAAATCATCAAGACCATTGAAGAAATCTCCTTTCAGACCAATCTGCTGGCCCTCAATGCGGCCGTTGAGGCGGCCCGGGCCGGCGAAGCGGGGCAGGGATTTGCCGTGGTCGCCGGGGAGGTCAGGAACCTGGCCATGCGCAGTGCGGAGGCGGTGAAGATGACCACCGAAATGCTGGAGCAATCCCGACACAAGGCCGAATACGGGGTCACGGTTTCCCGGGATATTGACCGGATCTTGTCCGAGATGATGGAAAAGGTTGAGCGGATCGCCGCATGCAGTCAGGAGGTCACCACCGCTTCCAGGGAACAGGCCGTGGGCATCAGTCAGATCAGTACGGCAATCAACCAGCTTGAGTCACTGACCATCAAAAATGCCGAAAGCGCCGATCAGGCCGTGGACGATGGCCGGCAACTGGCCATGGCTGCGGAAGAATTAGGCCGCCTGCTGCAGGGGTTGACCTCGCTGATTACCGGGAAGGCCGCTGCGGCGCCGGGCGAATATGCAACAGCCGGGCAGTCCGGCGGGATGGAAACCGCCGTCCCGCAGATCGGCTGAGTTTTTTTCAGTCCAGCGAAAAATACGGAAAAATCAAGACATACGCCAATCTCTGCATGTTCCGGCAGTCATAAAATTTTTTTTCTCACCCTAAAAAAATGAAAACCCCGAACAGGTATTTTTTTTATTGATCCGGGGCCACTCCACAGAAATTTTTCATATCGGATTAGCGTGTTAATAGTAATTTTTGTTATCTTTGGTCCTCAGCTGTGGTAGTGGCGCGAATTATGCTGAAGGACAGAAGTGGCATAATTATCATGCGATCAATTCCACAAAATTATCGCACAATTCAAAAACTCGAAAAAGGCAAACCGTTTGAAAGGGCGGGACGCAAAGCCATCGGCCTAAGTTTTCGTGTACTACGAAGATACGGTTGCGAGGTTGCCGGGTAGAATTAGCTGATGCTTTCTGGCTGATACTACTTGGTGTCGGTCAGGAGGTTCATCGTGTCAGGTAACATACTAGCAGTACGTCTTTTTCTCAGGTTCTTTCCAATTTTCCTCTTCTTCTTCTTTGCCGTTGCCGCCCAGGCCAGTGAAGCAAAATTTGCCTGGTTGCCGAATACGGAAACAAACCTCGCGGGCTATAAGATATATTATGGAACCGCGTCAAGGAGTTACACAAATTCCGTTGATGTGGGGAATCCGCCTGCGGTTGACGGCCGGGTAACCGCCTCCCTCTCGGGATTTACCGGGGGAAGCACCTACTACTTTGCCGCCACGGCCTATGATACGGACGGCTTTGAAAGCGACTATTCAACCGAGGTGGTGTGGACCGTGCCGGTGGTTGTTGTTTCCCCTCCCACCGCCGGCAATACGGTGCTCGCCCTGGCCGAGGATACCGTTGGCAGCGGTCAGCTGGCCGGGATAAGCCAGGATGGCTCGCCGCTGACCTATCAGCTTGTCACCAACGGCCTGCTCGGTTCCGCGGCCATCCTTGATGCGGCGTCCGGAGCATTCCGTTATACCCCGGCGGCCAACAATCACGGGGTTGATTCTTTTACCTATAAGGTCAGCGACGCCCATGGCGAATCAAACATTGCCACGGTGACGGTCACCATTAATGCGGTGAATGATATCCCAGCCGCCGACACGGCCCAGATCGCCACCAGTGAGGACTTGCCGAAAACCGGCAATCTGGCCGGCCATGACATCGATGGCGATCAGCTCACCTATGCCATTGTCAGCAATGGCACGCTGGGGCAGGTGGTGCTCACCGATGCGGCAACCGGGGCCTTCTCCTATACCCCGGCGGCGAATAAGTCGGGTGCTGATTCCTTTACCTTCAGGGTCAATGATGGGGCGGTGAATTCGAACATCGCCACGGTTTCCATCAGCATCGGGGCGGTAAATGATGCGCCGTCGGCGAACACGGCCCAGATCGCCACCAGTGAGGACCTGCCGGTAAGCGGCAAACTCTCCGGCCATGACATCGATGGCGATCAGCTCACCTATGCCATTGTCAGCAATGGCACGCTGGGG
>JACQYM010000154.1 GCA_016208225.1 Deltaproteobacteria bacterium
GACCTCGATCACGGAGTTTTCCGAACCAAAGGAATTCGGCTGGCGGTTGGGGTTGGCCGGATCAGTCCACCATTGCCCGTCAACGACAAACTGGTATTCATATCTGCCCGGTTTGAGTTTCAGCTTTTTGACATATTTGCCGTCTTTGAATTTGCGCATGCAATGCTCGGAAGGATTCCAGTTGTTGAAGTCGCCGGTGACAAAAACTTCCCTGGCGTCCGGCGCCATTATGGTGAATTCGGTAGACTGGACCGTTTTCCTTTTTGCGTTGTTTTTCGTGTCGGTGTCCGTGGTCTTGCATGCTGCATTGGTTTTGCATCCCATCTTCTCGTCCTCCCTGTTGGCCGATTGCTATAAGCTACCCGTAGCTCAATCTCCTGAAAGAAAGCTGGTTAGAGCATTAATCCTATAATGGATTGAAGAAAAGTTCATTGTCAATCAAAAAAAAATACGGCGAAAAGGGGACAGGTTTATTTTCTGCCGGAAACAGCAGGCGATTCCGGCCCTTTTGCCGTTGACTGCTTTTCGCTCGGCGTGTGGTCGCTGATCCAGTTCAGGAATTGCCGGGGGGCAAGGGGTTTGCTGAAATAGAAGCCCTGCAGGATATCACAGCCAAGTTCTGCCAGGCGGTCGGCTGTTTCCTTGTTTTCCACCCCCTCGGCAACCACCTTCATGCCCAGATTATGCGCCAGATCAATGGTGGCCCGCACAATGGCCGCGTCATTTTCATTTTCAAGCATATCCAGCACAAAGGACTTGTCGATCTTCACCTCGCTGGCCGGCATTTTTTTGAGATAGGCCAGCGAGGAATAGCCGGTGCCGAAATCATCGATCGATATCCGGATGCCCATGTTGGCCAGCCTGGTCAGAATTTCCAGGGCCCGGGCCGGGTCCTTGATAATGGAGCCCTCGGTGATCTCAAAGGTGATATGATGCGGCGCCAGGGTGCAGGAGGCCAGCACGCCGGTGATGGCATCAGGCAGTTCCATGTCATGCAGGGTGGAAGGACTGATGTTGATGGCGATATTGAGTTTCAGTTTGTTGCCGTGCCAGATGAGGGCCTGGTCAATGGCGCGTTTCAGGACCCACATGGAAAGCGGTTTGATCAGGCCGGTGCGCTCGGCCAGGGGAATAAATTCGTCAGGGGGCATGAAGCCGTGCTGGGGATGCTGCCAGCGCACCAGGGCTTCGGCGCCGGTGACGGTGTTTGTCCTGATGTTGATTTTCGGCTGAAAGTGGAGGATCAGTTCATCATTATCGATTGCCTGCCGCAGTTCACCCATCAGGGTCAGCCGGCGGGGGCTGTGCTTGTCGTAATCGGTCGAGTAGATGATGTAGCCCTGGTTGTTCTGTTTGGCGGCGTACATGGCCACATCCGCCCGCTGCGTGATGGTGTCGACGTCCGTGCCATGGTCGGGAAAGACGGCCACGCCGATGCTGGCCTGCACTTCCAGTTTGAGCCCGTCAAGCATGAAAGGGGTCTGGAAGGCGTTCTGTATTTTTTTCAGCACCACGACCACATCGCTGTTTTCCTTGATCACCGGCAGCAGGATGGCAAATTCATCGCCGCCGAGCCGGGACAGGGTGTCGGATCCGCGCACCACCGCCCTGAGGCGCATGGCCACATGTTTTAACAGCCGATCGCCGCTGTAATGGCCCAGGGTGTCGTTTACCTCCTTGAAGCTGTCAAGATCAAGGATGAAGAGGGCGAGTTTCCGGTCTTCCCGCATGCCGACATGGATGGCCTGATCCAGTCGGTCCCGCAGCAGCACCCGGTTCGGCAGATCGGTCAGCTGGTCATGGGTGGCATCATGCATGGCCTGGTATTCCAGGGCCGCGGCCTGGGTGCGCAGTTCATTGGTCTGATCGATGACCATGGTGCTCGCCTCGTAGGCCATGATGGAGCTGACCTGCTGACCCCAGAAGGCGAAGATGAACGGCATGGCGTCGAGGATCCACAGGGTGGCATTATTTTGCTGGGCCTGCAGCAGGGCCATGGGCGTTATGCCGCCGGTCTGAAAATAGGCGTTGAGCAGCGTGGCGGCAAAAATGGCGGCCAGGGCGATCATGACGCCATAGACCGCATATTTGCTGACGCGGGATTTCATGGTTTTGACATTGGCCTTCAGGGACTGCCCCAATCTATCCATATGGCAGAGTACTCTGTGGGAGGTAATTCATCCGGAGTCCGGAAAACAACGATTTTTTATTCTTGAGGAAAAAGAAGAGGTTGTCAAAAGAAAAGTTACAAGAATTGTTCAGGCAATATCCACCTTGACCAGCACTCCTTCAAGGCCGCCGTTCATGAGCGGTTTTTCCCAGACCGGGCGCAGACCGATTTCTTTTGCCAGTTCGGGCTTGCCGAGATAGAGATACGCGCTGCCGCGGACCTTTCTTTTCAGGAAATCACCCAGTTCACGGATGAACGGCTCGGCCCCCTCTTTTTGTTTCAGGCGGATGCCGTAGGGCGGGTTGGTGACGATGACGGCGGAGCGGGGCAGGGTAATCTCCTGATACCGTTTGTTTTTGATGCTGATGCTGTCGCCGTGGGGCAGCAGACGGCAGTTGTGCTGCGCCGCCTTGACCGCTTCGGCGGAGGAATCGCTGCCGGCGAGCAGCCCGGCGGGCAGTCGTTGAATGCGGCCGTTGGCCTCGGCCCGGACCCGGTGCCAGAGTTCCCGGTCAAATTCCGGCATCATCTCGAACCCGAATTTTTTGCGCAGAAATCCCGCCGGGATATGGCAGTAGTGCATCAGCGCCTCGGCGAGAATGGTGCCGGAACCGCACAGCGGATCGACCAGGGGGACGCTGCCGTCCCATTTGCTGAAGCGGATGATGGCGGCGGCCACGGTTTCCTGCATGGGCGCCTCAACGCTCATCTGCCGGTATCCCCGGCGGTGCAATGAGCCGCCCGAGGTGTCAAGGCTGATGATCGCCCGGTTGCGTTCAATGCGCAGATGAAACCAGACATCCGGGTTCTCCGTGTCAACGTCCGGCCGAATGCCGCAGCGGTCGCGGAAATGGTCGGCAATGGCGTCCTTCAGGCAGAGGGCCGCATACTGGGAATGTTTGATGTGGCTGCCTGTGACCGAGGCGTTGATGGCAAAGGTCTGCTTTTCGGAGAGCAGCCCGTGCCAGTCGATCTTTCTGGCCGTTTTGTACAGATACTTGGTGCTGTGGCAGTCAAAGGTCAGCAGCTGGGCCAGGACCCGCGTGCACAGGCGGGACATGTAGTTCACCCGGTACAGGGTGGCGGGGTCCGCATCAAAATAGACCCCCATGAATTTGGGCGTGATTTCACGGCAGCCCAGGGCGGCAAGTTCTTCAGCCCCATACTTTTCAAGGCCGCGGGCGATCTGGGCAAAATATCTGTTGGTTTTCTGATAGGTGAACATGGGGTCCTGGTCTGCGGAAACCGAAATAGCGGTCAGCGATATCCCTTTTGATCTCATAGGCGATGACCTCGTCAACGCCTGGTTTCATGGACCGCTCTCAACTGAAAGTGACAATATTGAAGCCCTTTGCCGCGGACCAGGGGCGGCTGGCGTTAAAGCCGGTTATTTCAAAGAGAATCACCTCCAGCAGCAGATAGGTCCGGCTGCCCCGGCGCAGGCAGCCGGTGATGGTGTCGCCGTGGTGGCCGAGGGCCGCATGCAGATGGATTTTCGGCGCATCGTTTTCATCCCGATAGACGCTGCCGCTGCCCAGGGTCTCGCGGGCATTGCGCACCTCACGCCACACCGGATCCGGCGGCATGACCGGCTCCCTGGGGCCGGTGACCACGTCGATTTCCCGCAGCCCGCCGATGACATGAAACCAGCCGTTGCGGATATCTTCCTTGGTTATCAGTTCGGTCAGGCCGGCGAGCAGGTCGTCGCCGTCGTCAAAACGGACGGCAAAGAC
>JACQYM010000116.1 GCA_016208225.1 Deltaproteobacteria bacterium
GTAGGCCATTACCCCACCTACTAGCTAATGGTACGCAGACTCATCCTTATACGATAGCTTGAGTCAGAGGCCATCTTTCCTCTCCCGGTCTCGCGCCCGGAAAAGCGTATACGGTATTAGCTAAGCTTTCGCTCAGTTATTCCATATATAAGGGTAGATTATCTACGCGTTACTCACCCGTGCGCCACTTTACTCAAGTTCCCGAAGGAACTCTTTCTCGTTCGACTTGCATGTGTTAAGCACGCCGCCAGCGTTCGTTCTGAGCCAGGATCAAACTCTCCAGTTTGATATCCTAGAGTCAGACTCTCGTCCGACTTTTTTACTCAAATAATTAAACGTTGCTGCCTTTTTACAAAGACAGCTTGGCCCATATAGTTTGCTATTCAGTTTTCAAAGATCGGCCCGAGGCTTACACCCCGTTTCCGCCCCCGTTTCATGAGGCGATCCCGACAAACTATCAAAACCAGTCCAGCTTGTCAATATCTTTTTTTCCCGGCCAGGTCTTTTTCCTGCCCTCCCGTTCCGGAAAGACGACAACCTAATGAATCCCGCACACCTTGTCAATATTTGTTTTGATCCGTTTGATCTTTTTTCCGCAACAAGTTGAAATCATAGGATAAATATTTAAAGCCGCTATGGCCTCCCTTCTTCCCGGCCCTGCCCCCTGACAATAAGCGAGGCCATGCATGCCGCCCCGAACCCGTTATCGATGTTGACCACCGCCATGCCCGGCGCACAGCTGTTCAACATGCCGAGCAGGGCGGCAATACCCCCCAGTCCCGTACCGTAGCCGACACTGGTCGGCACCGCGATCACCGGCTTGTCCACCATCCCCGCCACCACGCTGGGCAGGGCGCCTTCCATGCCGGCCACCACCACCAGCACTGCGGCCCGGTCCAGCAGTTCCCGCCGGGAAAAAAGCCGGTGAATACCGGCGACCCCTACATCATATATTGCTTCAACCCGGTTGCCCAGACATCGGGCGGTGATTTTCGCCTCTTCGGCCACCGGCACATCCGAGGTGCCGGCCGCCACCACGACGATAAGCGGCTGCTGGTCCGGGATATTGCCGCCTGCCCCCCTGGCCACCAGGATTCTGGCCTCGGCATGGTAGACAGCCTCGGGAAAAGTGCGGCCCACCTCCATGGCCTTCTGCGCATTGACCCTGGTTGCCATCACCATGCCGGGATGGGCCAGCATGCGGGCAAAGATCGCGCAGATCTGTTCGACTGTCTTGTTTTCGCCGAACACCACTTCCGGGATACCGGTGCGCAGTCCGCGATGGTGGTCCAGACAGGCGAACTCGAGGTTTTCGGCATGCAGATGCTGCAGCGCCTTCACCGCTTCATCAATGTCACATTTGCCGCTTTTTACCTGTTCAAGCAGCCGGGCAACTTGCGTCCTGTCCATGGTCACCTGATATATCCCCTTCTGATGTATCCTGCGCGTGCGCAGCAAAAAAAGGCCGGTCCGCCGCAACCGGCCCTCATCTTTTCCTTTTTACCCTTGCGAACCGGCCAGACCCCATGATAAAGATTACGGGTAGGGTCGCAATGCGCCGCAGTACCGCAGAGCAGCAATTCTTTTGATATTACCCTAAATCATCATCGCCGACAAGAAGCCGCGGCAGGCGCTGCCCCATCAGCCCGTCGCACGAGCGAGGCATGAAGTGCCTTGCCGCCCGGATCAGTCCCATTTGCGCGATCGCAACCCACGCCGCCGGAGAGCATTATTCATGAATGAGCCGTTCGCCCATCGCCCGCCCAAGAGCTGGCTGAAAGTTTCCTTCTCCATAACAGACGAGCTGGCCGATCCAGCCGCCGCTTATCTTTCCGATCTCACCGGCAACGGCGTGGAACAGTCCATGCCGCCTCCCGACGGCAATGCGGACTCGACAACCGTCACCGCTTACCTTGACCGGGACGACGGCACGCCGGCCAACAGGGAAAAAATCCGCTCCTTTCTTGAGCAGTTGTGCGGCAGGCCGCCTGAAATTCGTTTCGAGGAGATCATTGAAGAGGATTGGGGCCTCAACTGGAAAAAGCACTTCAAGCCGGTCCGGGTGAGTTCCCGCATCATCGTCAAGCCCACATGGGAGGCATACCAGGCCGCAACTGGGGAAATCGTCATCGAAATCGATCCGGGCCTGGCCTTCGGCACCGGCCTGCACGCCAGCACCCGCCTGGCTCTGCAGTTGATTGACGCAGCCTTTGCCGACGACACCCCGCCCGTGACCGTGCTGGATGTGGGCACCGGCACCGGCATCTTGGGCATTGCCGCGGCCCTGTTCGGGGCCGCCGCCGTAACGGGCATTGACAATGACCCCGACGCCGTGGTCTGCGCGGAAAAAAACGTCGCGCAGAACCGCATCAATCATGTCATGGCAGTCAGCGGCACGGACCTGCAGGCACAGACGGGCCCCTTTGACCTGGTGGTCGCCAATATCACCAGCGACGTGCTGACCCTTCTTGCCCCGCTGCTTGCCGGGAGGATCGCCCCGGCCGGCAAGCTGATTCTGGCCGGCATCCTGGCCGGACAGCAGGGCCGGGAGATCGAGCAAACCTTTGCCGCGCTCGGGCTGACCCTGCTGCAATCCCCTGTTGACGGCGAATGGCAGGCCTTTCTCTTTTCCGCCTGAGCGGCAAAACCGCCATGCATCGTTTTTTTATCAATCACGGCGATATTCAGGATAATCAAGCCACCCTGGCCGGAACGGAAGCGCATCATCTGCGCCACGTCCTGCGTCTCGGCCCGGGCCAGGAGATCGAGCTTTTTGACGGCAGCGGCGCCGTCTACCTTGCCCGCGTCAGTCGAGTCGGCAAGGAGATCGAACTTGTCATCACAGAGCAGCGTACCACGGCGCCCGAAACCCCCACCCTGAGCATTGCCCAGGGGATCCTCAAGGGCAAAAAGATGGACTTTGTCGTGCAGAAGGCCTGCGAACTGGGGGTGGCGACCTTCATCCCCTTCCATTCCGACCATTGCGCCGTGCCGATTCCCAGGGACGCCAAAACGTTCCGCTGGGAAAAGATCATCATGGAGGCATGCAAACAGTGCGGCCGGCCCATCCCCCTTGAGGTGGCTGCGGTTGCTGATTTCGACACCCTGCTGGCCGCGGCGGCCCCCTATGCGTGCAAGCTTATTTTCTGGGAAAAGGAAACCCGCTTCCATCTTGCCGGGCTCCCACCCCTTACCGCCATACCGTCGATCATCGCCCTGATCGGCCCGGAAGGGGGGTTTAGCGAGGCGGAAATCGACAAGGCCGTGCAGGTGGGTTTTACCGCCTTCTCCCTTGGCCGCCGGTCGTTGCGGGCGGAAACGGCAACCCTTTCCGTCATGGCCATTCTGCAGTATCTGGGGAACAAACTGTGACCCCTGACACACTTGGATGATATGGCCGGCAGTAATTTCACCAGCCGCCTGCAAGAAACGATACGGCCGCGAGGTTCCGGCAATAACAGAGGAGATGCCCCATGCGCATAAACCTTGCCAGTTCGGCTGAATATCTCAAAATTGTCGTCCCTGCCGTAACGGCAGTTATCCTCTTTGTGGTCGCGGTTTTCGGTTATTTTCTGCCGGCTTACCGGGAAAGCCTGATGAACGGCAAAAAAGAGATGATCCAGGAACTGGTCCACACCGCCTGGAATATCGTGGCCGGGTTCGAGCAGCAGGAACGGAGCGGCGTCATGAGCCGCGAACGGGCACAGCATACCGCGTTGGAGCAGATCAGGACCCTGCGGTACGGCACGGAAAACAAGGATTATTTCTGGATCAACGATATGCGGCCATATATGATCATGCACCCCTATCGTTCTGACCTGGAAGGACACGACATCTCCGATTTCAGCGATTCGCAGGGCGTTCTGCTCTTCAAGAACTTTGTTGAAACGGTCAGACAGCAGAATGAGGGGTATGTCTCCTATATGTGGCAGGGGAAGGACAATCCCGACCATATCGTGCCGAAGCTTTCCTTTGTGAAAGGTTTTGCGCCATGGGACTGGATCATCGGCACCGGCATCTATCTTGAGGATGTGGAGCAGGAGATCGCGCTCTTGACCCGCCGGCTACTCGAGGTTTCGCTGACGATCCTTGCCCTGGTCTCCCTGCTGTCCGGCCTGCTGGTGCTGCAGGCCGTAAGGGCTGCCGGACTGCGCCGCAAGGCGGAAAACGAACTGCGGGAATATCAGAACCAACTGGAAAATCTGGTTGCAGAACGCACGGCAAACCTGAAACAGACAAACGACAGTCTGCGCAGCGCCCTGGCGGACATCAAAACCCTGCGCGGCATTGTCCCCATCTGCTCCTTTTGCAAGAAAATACGGGATGACAAAGGGTACTGGAACCAACTGGAAAAATTCGTGTCCGAACATTCTACCGCCGAGTTCAGCCACTCCATCTGCCCCAAGTGCCTGGAGGAACGATATCCCGACACGGAGGAGACTCATTAGTCTTATTGGTCTTACTGGTCTTACTGGTCAAATCTCCGCTCATTGTACCGTAGGAGCGGGCCTTGCCCGCGACCTTTTGCTCCTGTGGAAACACCATTGTCGCGGGCAAGGCCCGCTCCTACTCGCCGATGGTCATATTGTTCATAA
>JACQYM010000169.1 GCA_016208225.1 Deltaproteobacteria bacterium
GACAAAAACCTCGGCCTTGGCCGCTGCCGCGAAAAGCAGGGGGAGAAAGAGGATGGCGATCGCTTCTCGCAGCATTTCCCAGCATATCGCAGGAAATGGGGCGTATTGGCTTGACTCCTGGGGTAGGAGCGGGCCATGCCCGCGATTCTCAGGGTTGCGGTTCATAAATTTGTGTTCAACTCTCGGATTCGACGTAAGGTGTTGCAATTATGGATTATGTAAAGAAATCGCCGGTCGTCATTCCGGCATGCGTTTAGCCGGAATCCAGTCTTTTCAGGTAATTGCATCAAGGCTGGACCCCGGCCTCAGTTTATCCCCGCGAAGGGCGGGGTTTGGCAGTAACTTTCCTTTAACCGTCAACCTTTAACCGGAAACCGTAAACTGATATTATTTATGCAGGGCAAAACGGACAGGCACGCGCACCCACATGGCTGCGGTTTCCTCCCCCTTTTTGCCTGGCTGAAAAAGCCATTTTTCCACGGCGCTCAAGGCGGCCCGGTCCAACAGGTCGTGGCCGCTGGTCAGTGCAAGCCGCACCGTGTCGGCCGAGCCGTCCGGGCTGACCAGCACATCAAGTTCAACCGTGCCTTCCAGCCCTCTTTTTCTGGCCAGCGGCGGGTAGTCGGGGGGCGGATTCTGCCGGTAGAGCGGGCATGCCTCAATCACCTCCAGTTTCGTCTCCCCGTTTCCGCCGGCGGCCGGCGCCGGAAAGGCGGCCAGCATGACCCCGGCCTGCTGCGGTGCGGCCGCAGTTGTTCCCGGCGCTGCTGCCGGCGGACCAGCGGCAGCGGCAAGGATCTGCTCAGCCGGCATGGCTGGCGCGCTCTCCATTACCGGCTGCTCAGCGGCATCAGGTGCAGCAACTGAAGCCGCAGGTCGTGTAGCCGCCTCGACGAACGCGCTGGCCATTGCCGGCTGCTCATTCTGCCGGGCCGCCGATTTTGGCCGCGGTTGCGGCTTTTCCGGCCGGCGGACGACCGGCGGCGCGGCCGGCTTGCGTTGCGGTTCGACACGCGGCGTTGCCGCAACCCTGGCCTCGGCCTGCCGTACGTCCTGTAGCGGCAAACCGCCGACCTGGATCATGAACAGGGCGCCGTGCAGCATCAGGGCAAGGGTCTGTGCGAGGAAAATATGTTTCATGTCATCTGCTTCCGCAGTGTCCGTTTCCATAAACCGGACCCCGGTGCGGGGGCCGGCCTCTGATCAATACCTGTATGTCAGCGTCACAAAAAGCGCTTGGCCGGGCATGGGGTATCCCTTGACATAGGCGTAATCCGTGTCAAAAAGATTGG
This sequence comes from Deltaproteobacteria bacterium, assembly GCA_016208225.1. Classification (GTDB taxonomy): domain Bacteria; phylum Desulfobacterota; class Desulfobulbia; order Desulfobulbales; family SURF-16; genus SURF-16. Next base: position 1,293 of record JACQYM010000169.1, read on the forward strand.
TGACCGCGCCGCTCAGGGTGAAAAAGCCCTTGTCCCGTAGATCAAGGATTTTCTTGCTGATGGTCAGGTCGGCCACGGTAAAGCCGCCGGTGGAGATGACCGGCGCCGGAAAACCGCCGGTCTCCCAGTCATCGATGTGCTTCCGGCCGGTATAGGCGAAGTTCAGCCGCGCCGTGAAACCCTGATAGTCACTGGCGCTGATGCCGTAGGCCGCGCTCCAGTTGCTGATGTACTTCAGGTCCCTGTTGTTGTCCAGGTCCTCGTACCGGTCAAGATAGGAGAAGTTCGCGTAGGGCCTGATCTCATACGCCCAGCCGAAACGGGCGCCCAGATCGGCGGACAATTCGCCTTCAAAACCGGAGATCTCCGCCTTGCCGACATTTTCCCAGGTCTGGTCAAAGCCGGCGGCCACGCTTTCGATCTTGTCCTTGTACCGGGTGTAAAAGTAGCCGAACCCGGCGTTCATGCCGTTGCGGGAAAAGTCAACGCCCGCTTCATAGGTGCGGCTTGACTCGGGGTCGAGATTCGGATTGCCCACGTAATGGAGCCCCCAGTCGGAGAAGAAATCGGCGGCCAGTTCATTGGCGCCGGGCATGATGAAGGCCTCGCCGTAATGGGCCCGCAGTTTCAGTTCGCTGGTCAGCAGATAGATCAGACCCAGGCTGGTGGTGGTATTGGTGTCCTCTTCACTGCGGCCGGCCGGTTCCACCACCTCGACATCATAGGCGTCATAGCGTAGGCCGCCGTCCACCAGCAGTCGCTCCTCCATGAATTTTGCCCTGGCCAGCACAAAGCCGGCGAGGTTTTCGGAATCGGTTTCGGCCGGGTCCATGCTGCTCTTGGTTTCATAGCGCACCCAGTCAATGCCGCCGGTCAGCCGGAACAGGCCGAGATTCGTGCTCACCTGGGCCTGGGCCCCGTGCTGATCGGTGCTGTTCCAGTCCGGGATGCCGTCATCCCAGCCGCTGGCGTTGCTGGCCGTGGGATCAAACCAGATGTCCTTGTCCTCGCCGGAGAAATAGCGCATCTGCCAGGAATATCTTTTATCGACGCTTGCCCCGTCATAGGTGAAATCCAGGGAGTGGGCGGCCGAGTCCTTGGTATTGTCCAGGTCGTTGCTGCTCAGATAGCCGGGGCTGCCGATCTCATCGCCGTAATAGCGGGTAAAGAGCACGCCTAGGCGGTGCCGGTCATCAAGAAAGCTGTAGCCTGTGTTGGCCGAATAATGATCAATATGGTCATAGCCGGTGTTATGGAACGTGTCGCCGCTGCCGGTATCATAATCATCCATGCCGGAGCGGGCAAAGCTGCCGGAAAAATCAATCCCGGCCTGTTTCCCCGACACCAGGACCCCGCTTTCGTCATACCCGAAACTGCCGAGGGTTTCCAGCAGTTCGGCGGACGGGGCGCCCGCCCCCTGCCTGGTGATGACATTGATGACGCCGCCCATGGCAGATGAGCCATACTGGACCGCGCCGGGACCGCGGATGATTTCCACCCGTTCCACATTGCGGGTCATGATCTTGGCCAGGTTGCCCGTGCCGGCCCGCCGGCCGTTCAGCAGGATCAGAACATGGGACTTCAGGTCATTGCCGTAGGTCTCGGACTTGAAGCCGCGCAGATCAACGGCGGTCAGCGCGCCGGGGTATTTTTTGATGGAGCCCAGCCCCTTTTCCGCCAGCAGTTCCCCCAGGTCGCGGGCCGGGGAGATGGCGATCTCCTCCGGGCCGATCACCGTCATGGCGGCGCTTACCTCCCGCACCGGTTCATCCACCCGGGCCGCGGTAACCACCACCTCGTCGAGCGAGGTGGCCGGCCGGTCATCGGCGTTTGCCGCGGCCAGGGATAGTCCCGGCGCCGCCGCAGCCAGGAAAATGAGTGCGGCAATTTTGTCTTTTCTCATCCCTGCCACCCCTGCACCGTGTTTTTGTACATGATGTTGCCGGCGCTGTGCAGACAGCCGCGCATGGCGATCTGGAAGGAATCCCAGTCCCTGATGAGAAACAGCGTGATTTTGCAGAAAGACTGCTCCGTTGTGGCCATTGTTTTCTCCTTGTTACGCAGGTGTTAACAGCCCGGGGCACCCATTTGCCATATGACAAAAAAAATCCCCGGACCAATATGAAATTGATCCGGGGATTCCCTGTTTTTCCTCAGATACACATCGCTGCCCCTTGTCCACGGAAGCAGAGCAATATATTTTGCAGGCAGGTTTTCTGACTCCCGGATTGTCCTCATCCGCGTCTTCCCAGCTTCAGCGTCGTGGAGAATTAATCTCGACACGGCAGCCATTCAGCCAGTGACATAGTGCGGTTTGCGTCCCCGGTTACAGCGGCGGGCCCGTCCCTGATTCACACAGGGTTCCCTATTAAGCTCGGTTAAGAGCGCCTGAAAATTTTTCTATACATAATGAGAAAAAAAAAGGAAGTCAAGGGAAAGGTGAGGAAGAAGTAAAGGCTCATGCAAACAAACGAGCTCTGCTAATCATTACTTTGACAAGTATTATAATGGGTATTATAATGCAAATATAAACAACGGAGGTAATGATATGCCAACAGCAGCGAAAACAGAACGTATTACCATATTGGGAACTCCTGATTTTAAAAAATTCCTGACTCGGGAAGCGAAGAAAGAGGGAGTGAGTTTATCTGAGCTCGTGCGGCAGCGTTGTGAGAAAAAACCGGCAAGCAATAAAGAGGAAGAGTTGCTGGCTGCCCTGGTGGAAGAGGTGATGGCCGCAGTCGCCCGGGCCAAAATCTCTCTGGGAAAAGGGCTGGATGACGCGGAAAAAGTGCTGTCTGAAATCAGGAGAATCGCGGCGTGAGCACATTAAAGGATGTCATGTCGGCAATGAAGGAAGTCCTGCTGCTGGCCGATAAGATGGACCGCGCAGGAGCAGTGCTCTCCGAGATATCCGGCGAATTGCGCGACCATGACCGGCGATTGATCAGGCTGGAAACGATGGTTGAGATTGCGGAAATCCGACCGCGATTACCGGATAAATCGAGAGAGTGAAATTGTGTGCATTTCTTTACTCTCCCTCATCGAAACCCAGGAGTGAATCACGAGAGGAAAGGATAGGGAGCGTCCTGGCGGGCACACCCTGTGAGGGCCTGCCTCCCGTCCGCCCCTGAATGCCAGGAAGAATAAACTCAGGCGCGAGGATTTTCTGGACTATTTCGCCAGGGGGCGGTTGGGGCTGACAGAACGGGCATCGACAAAATGGCGGCAGAGTTTCGCAAAGTGCGGCCTGAGTGGCAGGCATTGGTCGAGATAAGTTTTTGTCCGACGAGATGAAGGACAACTACTCTCTGTGGTTAATTTTTCCATCGCAAGGTTTATATCACCGGCTTCAGCCGGTCAGCTTCAGCTGCGAAGCTGTGTTAGATATTTCCCATGGCGTAAGGAGCGGCATGGGTAACTCCCTCCCCTTCAAGGGGAGGGCAGGGGTGGGGATGGGGTTGAATTGGTCACTCGGAGCTTGTAACCCATCCCCCTCCCAACCTCCCCCTTGAAAGGGGAGGAGCAGGCAGACTGATGTTTGCGAGAAAGTTTCCATAACGCGTCGATCAGACGACGCGTATTCGGACTTTCAGTCCGTGACTCAAACCCACCAGCATTAGCTGGTGGTTGTTTAGTTTCAGAGGAGGCGGGTCGAAGAGTGGGCCGCTGAATTTCAGGGAGCCAGGCAGACCCGGTTCCTGCCGGTCTGCTTGGCCTCGTACATCGCCTGGTCCGCCCGTTGCAGCAATGTCTCCAGGGCATCCCCGGCTTTGTACTGGCTGACGCCGATACTGGCGGTGAAGAAGAATTTGTCGTTGTCGTAGGACACGGCGGTTTTCACCAGATTCGCGCGTATCCGTTCCGCTGCCTCGGCAGCGGCATGCAGCGTTGTCTCCGGCAGCGTAACGGCAAACTCCTCCCCGCCTATCCTGCCCCAGAAGTCACTTTGGCGCAGTCCGGACGACTGAAAAACCCGAATCATGGTTCGCAGGGCCTCATCGCCGGCTGCATGTCCGCGGGTGTCATTGATCGATTTGAAATTATCCAGATCCAGCATCAGGACGGAGAAGGTGTGACTGTAACGCTGGCAGCGTTTGATCTCGGTATGCAGCAGTTCCATGAAGTAGCCGCGGTTGTTGGCGCCGGTCAATGGGTCGGTTTGCGCCATCTTCCTGAGATCCTGTTCTTTCAGGTGCAGATTACGCATGGTCTCATCCAGTTGCAGCACCATGGTATTGAAGGCATCGGAAAACTCTCCCATGAAATCGGTCCGCTGGGAATAGTCGCCCGAAGCGATCGCTTTGGTCTGCCAGGTCAGGTGCCGCAGCGATGCCTGCATGCCCTTGATCGCCCCTGGCACGTAGCCTCTCATGGCAATCTGATATTGCAGATCGCCCGCGGCAGTTGCCATAATAGCATTGCGAACCTCCAGCAGCGTCGTGTAAAGGTCGGCAAAACCTTCCACGGCAGCCAGCTCGTCCAAAGGCTCTGACCGCACATTCAGGGCAGTCAGCAAATCGTGCAGGGACTTGAGCGCGGTATCGAGAAGTTCCGGATTTTTGGCAGGAGGTTGAGCCATATTCAGGTCATTTTACCGCGGTTGCCGTAAACCGGCAGGTACGGTCACCGGTGCACCAGCAGTCGATTTCCCTAACATCGAACGCGATGCCGGAAAAACTTTCCAGCAGCGATGAAATGAAGCCCTCATCATAGGTGCATATTTCGTAATCAAGCTCCGGTAATCCGGAACAGTCCAGGTCTTCGGAGATGGTCAGGACAAGCTCGCCCTTTTCCATGTCCGCCTGCTCGATGCGCAGGATTCCGATTGCCAGCTCCTTGAGAACCTGCTGGAGCTGGCGAACAAAATCGTTCAGGTCATGGGTCGGGGTGAGCATGTTGGCAAAAAGCTCTTTGCCGGCCATCGCCCCGGACTCATAAAAAATCTGGTCGGTTTTTTCCGTGCCGACATGCCGCTCGATCACATCACGAAAGGCAAACTGCATCAGGCGGTACACCTCAAGGCGGGTATGGTTGCCAAGATTCGGCCGGCCTTTCTGGATATCACCAAGAAGATCCCATGAAAACTGATACTTGCGATCGGCAGCCATTGTGTTCCTCCGCCTGTTGTGGCAGCAATCAAAAAAACCGCTTGATCCGGCGGCAATTGCCTCGCAAGGCATTGAGGCCGAACTGTTTCAGTTTGTTCGGCTTCTCTATTATACAAGATATTAACACCGATTTTCGCGCAATCTATAACCGACA
>JACQYM010000214.1 GCA_016208225.1 Deltaproteobacteria bacterium
AACAGAGCCCCCGTCAAGCGGGGACTGAACAGAGCCCCCGTCAAGCGGGGACTGAACTGAGCCCCCGTCAAGCAGGGATTGAACAGAATGCGGGCATGACGGCACAGATAAACGGTACTTTTATAATTTCTAAGCCCCTAAGAGGATTTTCCCATGTCCCGTATCCTTGTTGTTGATGACGAAGAAAAATATCTGCATTCCATCCAGCGCATTTTTCTCGATACGACCGACTATGAGCTGCAATATGCGGATAACGGCTATGAGGCGCTGCGGCTGGCCGGGGAATTCGCCCCGGATGTTATTCTGCTGGATATCATGATGCCGGACATGGACGGCTATGAAGTCTGCCGGCAGATCAAGGCAAACGCCGCAACTGCCGGGATCATGGTGCTTTTCCTGTCCGGGAAGGCCGGGTTGGATGACCGGTTGAAAGGGTATGAGGTCCTGGCGGATGACTACATCACCAAACCGTTTGAAACGGAAGAGCTGCTGGCCAAAGTGCGGATTCTGCTCCGTTTGAAAAAGGCGCAGGATGAATTGCGGCAGATGAATCAGACCCTGGAAAAAATTGTGGCTCAAAGGACTCGCCAGTTGGTCCTGCAGGAACGGCAGGCCATGGCCGGCCGCATGGTGCATGGCATCGTCCATAATTTTCGCAATCCATTGATGGCTGCCCATGGTTTTGCCAGTCTTGTCGAACAGAAAATGAAACATCTGCTTCCCTGTTCCCTGACATGGCCGCCGGGACAGCGTCAGGCCATTGAAGCGGTCAATGATGACATAAAATTGGTGCTGGCATCCCTGCTCAGAATTGAGGGGCTGGTGGACAGTCTGCTGCAGAAAGGCAGAATGGAAGCAACGGATAAGTACCAGCGGCTGAATTTGAATGAGCTGCTCGCCGCTGAGGTGAAGTTTCTGGAAGTAGACCCGGAAATCAAGCATGAGGTGAGCAAGGAATTCCAGTTGGACCCGCAGTTGCCGGAGTTTTTCGGTATTTATGCCGAATTTTCCCAGCTCTGCGGCAACATGGTCAAAAATGCCGTGGATGCCATGAGGCACTCGCCAACCAAAAAAATCACCATCTGCACCAGGCACGATGCCGAGAAGATCTATCTCGATTTCAAGGATACCGGCCAGGGAATTTCCCCCGAGGTGATCGGGCAGATTTTTGAGCCGTTTTTCTCCACCAAGCCGTTAAAGGGTGACGAAAAAGAAGGGGAGGCGACAGGCACCGGCCTTGGTCTCTATGCCTGCCGGCAGATGATGAAGGCGTACCATGGCGTCATCACCGTCAGCAGTGAACCCCAGGTCGGCACCACCTTTACCGTGGCCCTCCCCTATACCGCGGCACACGGGAACGAAAGGCATTCAAGCCCGGAAGAGGGCGGACAGGAAGGTCTTGCATCGTGATTGCGCCGGATTGAAAAAATACCGGCAGTCCCGGCCGGTCCGCTTGACAGTCAAATCAGCTGTACTTAAAAGTATCTCCTAAGCCGCCCAGGCTTTTTCCTCATCTTTCCGCGCACCTCCATGAAATGGTTTTGGCAAAATTAATATGAACCGGGGACCCGGTTTCAGGAGATACGATATGCAATTTGATAAATTTACGGTGAAATCCCAGGAAGCCCTGCAGGCGGCCCAGACCCTTGCCGGCCAGAAGGGCCATCAGGAAATGCAGCCGGAGCATCTGCTCGCCGTGCTGCTGCAGCAGACGGACGGGGTGATTATCCCGGCGCTGCAGAAGATGGGGGCAAGCCCGGCCCGGCTGGCCGCTGAGGTTGATGATCTGCTGGAAAAACTGCCCAAGGTGAACGGTTCCGGCTTCGGCCAGGTCTATGCCTCCCAGCGGATGCGGCTGCTGCTTGATCAGGCCTTTAAAGAGGCGGCCGGCATGAAGGATGAGTATGTCAGCCAGGAGCATCTTTTCCTCTGCATCCTGGACGAGCGGGGCGGCAAGGGGGCGGAGCTGCTCAAGGCCCATGGGGTGAGCAAGGATAGTTTTTTGAAGGCCCTGGCCGGCATCCGGGGCAACCAGCGGGTCACCGACCCGAACCCGGAGGAAAAATATCAGGCCCTGGAAAAATATGCCCGCAATCTCACCGATCTGGCCAAGCGGGGCAAGCTTGACCCGGTGATCGGCCGGGATGACGAGGTGCGGCGGGTGGTGCAGGTGCTGAGCCGGCGCACCAAGAACAACCCGGTGCTCATCGGTGAACCGGGGGTGGGGAAAACCGCCATTGTCGCAGGCCTGGCCCAGCGCATTGTGTCCGGCGACATCCCGGAGACCCTGCGCAACAAGCAGGTCATGGCCCTGGACATGGGAGCCCTGATCGCCGGCGCCAAGTACCGGGGCGAGTTCGAGGACAGGCTGAAGGCGGTGCTGAAGGAGGTGGAAAAACGGCAGGGCGAGATCATCCTCTTTATCGACGAGATTCACACCCTGGTGGGCGCCGGGGCGGCCGAGGGGGCCATGGACGCCTCCAACATGCTCAAGCCCGCCCTGGCCCGCGGCGAGCTGCACTGCGTCGGCGCCACCACGTTGAACGAATACCGCAAGATCGAAAAGGACCCGGCCCTGGAGCGCCGTTTTCAGCAGGTGCTGGTGCAGGAACCGTCCATCGAGGATTCCATCGCCATCCTGCGCGGCATCAAGGAAAAATACGAGGTGCACCATGGCGTGCGCATCAAGGACTCGGCCACCGTTGCCGCCGTGACCCTGTCGAAACGCTATATCTCCGACCGGTTTCTGCCGGACAAGGCCATTGACCTCATTGACGAGGCGGCCTCCCGGCTGCGCATTGAAATCGACAGCATGCCCACCGAGATTGATGAGGTGGAGCGGCATCGCATCAAGCTTGAGATTGAGCGGGAGGCCCTGAAAAAGGAAAAGGACGCCGCCTCCAGGGAGCGGTTGCAGAAGCTGGAAGCAAAGCTTGCCGACATCAATGAGCAGCTGCAAAGCATGAAGGGCCATTGGGCATTGGAGAAGGAGGTCATCCAGAAGATCCGCGGCATCAAGGCGGGCATCGACCAGGCCCGGGTGGAGGAGCAACAGGCCGAGCGCCAGGGTAATCTGAGCAAGGTGGCGGAGATCCGCTACGGCCGCATCACCGAGTTTGAAAAGCAGCTGGCCTATGAAAATGAGCATCTGGCCGAAATCCAGAAGGACCGGCAGATGCTGAAGGAAGAAGTGTCGGAGGCGGATATTGCCGCGGTGGTCGCCAAGTGGACGGGCATCCCGGTGGACAGGCTGCTCGAAGGCGAAAAGGAAAAGCTGGTGCACGCCGATGAGAAGCTCTCTGAACGGGTGGTCGGCCAGCAGGAGGCCATCGCCGCCATTGCCAATGCCATCCGCCGCGCCAGGGCCGGGCTGCAGGACCCGAACCGGCCGCTCGGATCATTTATTTTCCTCGGCCCCACCGGCGTCGGCAAAACAGAGCTGGCCCGCAGCCTGGCCGCCTTTCTCTTTGACAGCGAGCATGCCATGATCCGGCTCGACATGTCCGAGTTCATGGAGAAGCATTCGGTGGCCCGGCTGATCGGCGCCCCTCCCGGCTATGTGGGCTATGAGGAGGGCGGCCATCTGACCGAGGCGGTGCGGCGGAAACCCTATTCGGTCATTCTCTTTGACGAGATCGAAAAGGCGCATCCGGATGTGTTCAATGTGCTGCTGCAGATCCTGGATGACGGCCGCATGACGGACGGCCACGGCAGAACGGTGGATTTCAAGAACACCATTCTCATCATGACCTCGAACCTCGGCAGCCAGCTGATCATGGAGCTGGGCGAGGCAAGAAGGGAGGAGATGAAGCAGCAGATCGACGAGATTCTGCACCGCCAGTTCAAGCCCGAGTTCCTGAACCGCATCGACGAGACCATCATCTTCCACGGCCTGTCCAAGGATGATCTGGCCAGAATTGTCGATATCCAGTTCGCCCTGCTGCGCAAACGGCTGGCGGAGCAGAAGTTCAACATCGAGCTGACCCGGGAGGCGCGCGATTTCCTGATCAATGTCGGGTATAATCCCGCCTTCGGCGCCCGGCCCCTGAAGAGGGCCATGCAGCGCTATATTCAGGACGGATTGGCCATGGAGGTGCTGCAGGGGCGGTTCAAGGAGGGCGACACCATCCATGTCGATGTGGCACCTGGCAAGGACAGGCTGGTGTTTGGTTGATTGCGGATTGCGGATTGCGGATATCGGATTGCGGAATGCGGATGGCGGATTGCGGAATGGCATTGAACCGTAAATTGTAAACCGGCAACTGTAAACTCTTCGTGGTCGCAGCAAAATGACTTAAGGATTGAGCAATTGTTGATATACCTTTATCACGTCTCGATGTCCGTCATTCCGGCATGTTTTTAGCCGGAATCCAGATCTTCACTGGATGCCGGTTGAAAACACCCCCGTCAGCGAGGACTGAACAGAGTGCCGGCATGACGACACTGATAAACGGTATTTTTACAATTTCTAAGTCCCTCGGCAGAAGAGAACTTTTGGAAAAATGGCTGAAAGTCGATGGGAATCACAAAATATTTTAATCGCAGTCAATTTCTCTGTGGGCTCTGTGCTCTCTGTGGTTAATTGTTTGAACAGGTGCCGAGGGTATATGACCGCGATGGAGAGCGAAACAGGTGAGGAAACAGAGGCCCTGGTGCAGCTTGCCGGCGACCGGGCCGCCAATTTTTTTGACGTCCACCGGCTTTGCTGCTCGGAGTCGGTCATTGTCATGCTGAACCGGGGTTTCGGAGGCGGGCTGCCCGACGAGGCGGCCCTGCAGCTCGGCGCCGGTTTCTGCCAGGGCATGGGGGGCGCCGGCTGCTCCTGCGGCGCCCTGAGCGGCGCGGTGGCGGTGCTGGGCGTTTTCCTGGGGCCGCACGGGCCCGCCGGCTTCAGGAAGAAGAAATTTCAGGGCGTCGTGCGGGAGATGCATGACCGGTTCCGGGAACGGTTCGGCGCCACCTGCTGCCGGGTATTGTCGAAAAAGGTGAAGCACGATGACAAGGCCCACCGGGCCAATTGCCTGGTGCTGACCCGGGGCGGGGCGGAGATGGCGGTCCGGCTGCTGCTTGAGGCCCGGCCCGATCTGATCACGAAGGCAGACCGTAATTTTCTGGCGGCGCGGGATGGCCTGCGGCCGGCCGGAGAGGGTGCCGGCTGAAACCGGCCATGGCCCTCCAGGCCATCAGCCTGGGAACGTTTCGGCAAGGGTCATGCCTAAAGGCAGGCCACCAACCGGCAGGGTGATGGTGAAAAGGGTGCCCTGTCCTTCACCCGAGCTTACTTCAATAGTGCCGTGATGGTTCTTGATGATGCCGTAACTGACGTACAGCCCGAGTCCCACCCCCTTGACCTGCGGTTTGGTGCTGAAAAAAGGTTCGAAGATGTGGGGCAGATTGGCGGCAGAGATCCCCTTGCCGTTGTCCTGAATGCGGATGGCAACCTGTTTGTCGAGCACTTCCGTATTGATGCTGATCACCCCTTGGCCATCACAGGCATCGGCCGCATTGGTAAGCAGGTTCAGAATCACCTGCTTGATCTGGTCATCGACCCCCAGGATATGCGGCATATTCGCCGCATATTTCTTTTCCACC
>JACQYM010000053.1 GCA_016208225.1 Deltaproteobacteria bacterium
ACCTGGATTCCGGCTAAAAACATGCCGGAATGACGGACCCTTCGAGACGTGATAAACGGTATATCAACAATTGCTGAATCCCTAAGAACTTCGATCTGCCAATCTTAACGGTTGTGTTCCTTCCCAAACCTAACACTACTACTGTCAAGTTCCAAGGTCTCACACCAGATCGAGCAGGGCCTGGCCGATCCGGTCCAGGGGCACGACCTGATCAACCCCCCCGGCCGCGATGGCCTCCTTGGGCATGCCGAAGACCACGCAGCTCGCCTCGTCCTGGGCAATGGTTTTGGCCCCGGCCTCGTGCATTTTCAACATGCCGCGGGCCCCGTCCTTGCCCATGCCGGTCAGGATGACGCCTATGGCGTTTGCCCCGCCATAGGCGGCCACCGAGTTAAACAGCACCTCCACCGCCGGCCGCTGATGGCAGACCAGGGGACCGGTCTTGATTTCCACAAAATAACGGGCCCCGCTGCGGCGCATGACCATGTGATAATTGCCCGGCGCCACCAGGGCGCGGCCGGGCAGCACCGCATCGCCGTCCTCCGCCTCCTTGACGCTGATTTTGCAGAGGCTGTCAAGGCGCTGGGCAAAACTTGCGGTAAAATGCTGCGGCATGTGCTGGACAATCATAATGCCGGGGGTGGTGACCGGCAGGTTGATCAGCACCTGTTTCAGGGCCTCGGTGCCGCCGGTGGAAGAGCCGATGGCAATCACCTTGTGGGTTGACTCGGCCAGGGACCTTCTGCTGACCAGGACGGCCTGCCTCTCCGGCTTGAGCAGACGCCGGCGCAGATCTTCAATGCGCACGGCGGCCGCCGCCCGGATCTTGTCCGCCAGCTGCACGCCCATTTCGCCGACCGAGTATGCCTCGCCGGGTTTGCAGATCACGTCCACCGCCCCCGACTCCATGGCCTCCAGGGCCAGCACCCCGCCCTTTTTGGTCAGGGAACTGACGATGATGACCGGCAGGGGATAATGCTTCATCAGCTTGCGCAGGAAGGTCAGCCCGTCCATGCGGGGCATCTCGATGTCCAGGGTGACCACATCAGGTTTGAGCTGCACGATTTTGTCCCGGGCCACATAGGGATCGGGCGCGGTTCCCACCACTTCCATGTCCGGCTGGCCGGACAGCTCCTCGCTGAACACCTTCCGCACCACCGCGGAATCATCGACAATCAGGACACGGATCTTCGCCATGGTCAGATACTCAGCAGTTCCTGGGCCCGGTCAATCTCGCCGAGCAGGTCCGCCATGCAGATCTGCAGCATCTCCATGGTGATGTCGAATCTCTGCAGCCCGCCGCCGTGCAGCTCCGAGGCAAGGCCGTCGGCGCCCACGCCGATCCCCATGGAAATGACCAGGCTGTTGCTCAAGGCGACCAGGGCGGTCAAAGGCGCCATGTCCAAGGCCGTGGCGCTGTGATGTTCCCGCACCGCCTCCACCAGCGGCGGGTCGAACTCCCATTTCCCGAGGATCATGCCCCCCAGAGCGGCATGATCAATGCCGAGCAGACTCCGCTCCGCCTCCGTGAAACTGCACTGCTCGGTTCCCACTTTTTCCGCGATACTTTTATATTCATCGGCCACGAAACCGCTTAAAAATCTTTTGCCGATATCATGCAGCAGAGCGGCGGTGAACGCGCTCCCCGCATCAACATCCCTGATATGCCGGCAAAGCAGCTTGGCCATGATGGCCGTGGCCACGGAATGGCGCCACATTTCACCCTCTTCCAGCCAGTAGCCGGCGCCGACGGCGCCCTGATAAAACCGGGCGCTGCTGCTGGCAATGATGATCTCTTTCAGGATGTCATGGCCGATGACCACCAGTCCTTCATCAAGGGAGTTGACCTTGCGGGGCAGGCTGAAGTAGGCGGCATTGCAGATTTTCAGGACATTTGCCGTGATTGCCTGGTCGAACCGGATCACCTCGGCCAGCTGATGCGCCGTCACATCAGGGTCCTTGAGCAGGGCCATCACCCTGGCCGCCACCTTGGGGAAGGGAGGGAGATGATGGAGCAGGGCCAGAATTTCATCCAAACGGCTCATAGTTCAATCTCCCCCCTGCCGGAAATCTTTAACAGGACCCGTCCGGTGCCGATTTCGAGACTGATCGTCCGGTTCACGCAGCCTCCCACATCTTCCCCGGCGATACGGATATTATTTTTGTCAAAGAGCTTGCGCAGCATCTGATAGTTGCGCTTGCCGATGTTGAACATGCCGGAGGGATCGAGAATCTGCGATCCGCCGACAACGTTGACCACCAGCCGGCTTTTGCTCGCCCCGAGCCGATACGAATCCTTGAACAGGGCCGGGATGCCGGTATCGGCAAACATGTACGGATTTTTCACGGCCCGCTCCCTGTCTATCCGCGATTCCGGCAGCATGTAGTGGAGCATGCCTCCCACCCTGGCCACCGGGTCCCAGATCGCCAGACCGATGCACGACCCGAGGGAATAGGTGATCAACGTCTCCTTGACATTGTTGCTCACCTTCATATCCGCTATGCCGACAACGATTTTCATGGCTGCTATTTGACCTTCTGATAAACGGTGGCGGCAACGGGCCGGAACCGATGGGCGACGTTGGTCAGACTCTCCGAGTGGCCGATAAACAGATATCCGTCCGGCGCCAGGCAGTGATAAAATTTTTCAGCCAGCTCCATCTGGGTTTCACGGGTAAAGTAAATCATCACATTCCGGCAGAAGATGACATCCATTTCCTCTTTCCAGGGAAAAGTATCCATGAGATTAATGCGTTTAAACGTCACCAGCCGCCGCAGCTGTTCCTTAATCTTGACATAGCCGTCACACTTTCCCACCCCGCGCTGGAAAAAACTCTTCAGATAGTCAGGCGGCACCTTGTCCATCTTATCCAGGGAATAAATGCCCTTTTCAGCGATGGCCAGCACCTTGGTGGAGATATCGGTGGCCAGAATGGAGGAGCTGAAGCCGGGATGGCCGGCCATGAACCTGGCCAGCACCATGGCAAGGGTATACGGCTCCTCACCCGAGGAACAGGCGGCGGACCAGACCTTGCACTGAACGCCGGGGGCATTGCCGCGGCCGGCTAACTGCGGCAGCACCGCGGCGGCGAAAAAATCAAAGTGGGCGTTTTCCCGGAAGAAGCCGGTGAAATTCGTGGACACGCAGTTGATGAGATGCACCAGTTCATTGCCGCTGGCATCATCGACCACCCGGTCATAATAGTCTTTAAAGGAGCTGAGCTGACAGGCCCTGAGCCTTTTGCCGAGCCTGGCATGCAGCAGTTCTTTCTTTTCAGGCTTCAGGTGGATGCCGGTTTTTGCATAGATCAGGGCGCTGAATTTCTTAAAATCGTCATCGGTCAACCGGCACTGCTGAAAAATAATATCCACCTCAAGCCCCCTGCGGCTATTCCGCAGATTTCGACGGCGTCGCGGTCAGAGGGGCAAGACCGGATTCCCCGATCACCTTGTCCACCTCAAGCAATATTTTCACCTTCCCTTTGATCTTGGCCATGCCGAGGAAATTTTCCCTGTCAACCGCTTTCCCGCCGAAGGAAGGGGCCGGTTCAATTTCGGTTTCGGCGATGTTCAGCACCTCGGAAACCGAATCGACAATCATCCCGACCAGCACCGACCCCGACTCGCCCTGCACCTCGACCACGATAATGCAGGTCCGTTCGGTATATTCCTGCGACTCCATGTTGAATTTTGCCCGCAGATCAAGAACGGGGATGACGCTGCCCCGCAGATTGATGACGCCCTTGATATAGGAAGGGGTATGCGGCACGGCGGTGATCTGCATCAGTCCGATAATCTCTCTTACCTTGAGGATGCCGATGCCGTACTCCTCCCGGCCGAGACTGAAGGTCAGATATTTACCCGCCAGCTCCCTGCCTTTCTGTGTGCCGGTTGACTCTGTTGCCGCTCCGTTTGCCATGCAATCACCTCGTTAAAAGAATCCTTGAAGTATCTGAAGTTACAAGTGCCTGAAATGCCTGAAGTTGTTGTACTTTTTCTGACCTGATTAGCGTCAATCTTCCGCAAGCTGTCACCCCGGCATGCTTTTAGCCGGGGTCCAGTAAAGATGACAGGATGAATTCCGGCTAACGACATCCCCGTCAAGCGAGGACTAAACAGAGTGCCGGAATGACGAATAATTTCGTAAGGTTTCACATCGTCCATGCGACTATTGCCAATGGGGCACATAGTATCCGAAACTCTACTGCGGAAGATTGACGCTAATCAGCTTTTCTGATCAGAAAAACCCTTTAATTCGAAGCACTTTAGCGCACTTTAGTCACTTTAGTCACTCTACAATGCCCCTGTCCCCATCTCCTCGCTGGCGCTGATGACGCCGGCCAGATCAAGGATCAAACCTACCCGGCCGTCACCCAGAATGGTGCCGCCGGCCACGCCTTTCACATCTTTCATATAACCGCCGAGACTCTTGATGACCACTTCCTGTTTACCGAGCAGTTCGTCGACCAGCAGGGCCCGCTGCCTGCCCTCATTTTCCACCACCACCGCTATCCCCTGGCTGATATCCGTGCAGGCGTCCTGGACGCTGAAAAGATGATACAGACGGATGATGGGCAGCAGGGAATCCCTGATCAGCAGGGTCTCGCCCTTGCCCTGCACCGTATTATAATTTTCCATCCGCGGCCGCATGGATTCGCGGATGGCAATGGTGGGGATGATGTAGCGTTCGGCCCCGACCCGGACGACAATGCCGTCGATAATGGCCAGGGTCAGGGGCAGATGCATGAGAAAGAGAGAGCCCTGGCCCGGCGTGCTCTGCAGCTCCACCTTGCCCCGCAGTTTCTCCACCCCCTTTTTCACCACATCCATGCCCACGCCCCGGCCCGACACATCGGTTATTTTATCGGCCGTGGAAAAACCGGGCAGAAATATCAGATTATTGATGTCATGGTCGCTGTAATGGACATCCGGCTGGATCAGGCCGCGCTCCAGGGCCTTGCTGCGTATTTTCGCGGTATTAACCCCCTCCCCGTCATCGGCGATCTCGATGATGATATTGCCGCCTTTCTGATAGGCGCTCAGCCGCACCGTACCGCCCTCCGGTTTTCCCGCCTTGAGCCGCTCGGCCGGGGCCTGCACGCCATGGTCAACGGAGTTGCGGATCATGTGGACAAGGGGGTCATAAATCGAATCCACCATGTTGCGGTCAATCTCCGTATCCTCGCCTTCCATGACCAGATCCACCTTTTTCCCGGTTTTTTTGGCCAGATCGCGCACCAGCCGCGTCATCTTCTGGAAGGTCTGGCGGATGGGAACCATGCGCATGGACATGGCGGTTTTCTGCAGATCCGTGGTAATGCGGGTGAGCTGGGCAAAATCCTTGTTCAGTTTCGGGTCGGACAGGCCGGCGATCAGCGGATTATGCCGCACCATGGTCTGCATGATGACCAGCTCGCCCACGGCATTGACCAGTCCGTCAAGCTTGTCGATGTCAACCTTGATGGCCGCCTCAATATTTTTCTTTCCCGCAACGTTCCCGGCCGGCGCGGCCGTATCGTTTGATTTCCCCGCGGCAAGCGGGGGCGCGGCGGCAATGGTCTGTTCGGCCGGCGCCGCCGGTTGCTCGGGGGCAACGGCGGCAGACGGCACGGCCGGGACCGGCTGTTTGTCTTCCGGCAGCGCGGCGCCTGCCTGGCAGGCCTTGATCCGCTCCAGGGCTTCGGCAATGTCATAGTGCTGGTAGACTTCCGGCCCTTTTTCCAGCACATCGCTTAAATTCTGGATCATGGTGCGTAGAAAGTCACCGACCCCGAGCACGATATCAATAATACCGGAGTTCATGGTCAGCCCGCCGTTGCGCACGTCATCGAGCAGGTTTTCCGTGGCGTGGGCCAGCTTATTGATGGTCTTTAAGTTGAGAAAACCGGAAACGCCCTTGATGGTATGAAAGGGGCGGAAGATATTATTGATGATATCCGGATCAGCCGGATTCTGCTCCAGCTCCAGCACATTCAGCTCAATGGATTCCAGATGCTCAAAGGCCTCGGCAATGAAACCGCTGAGCAGATCGCTGTCCTGCAGAAAGTTGGGACCGGCCGCCTGCTCGCCGGGAGGCTGCGGCTTGGCAACGTCATCTTCAACTCTGCCGGGGATGGTTGCCGGCCCCACCTGCTCCGCGGCGGGCTCCGCAACCGGCGCCCGGTCCGGGCCGCACTTTTCGGCCATCAGGGTGTTGATAAAGGCGAGCTGTTCCCCGATGCCGGCGGGATGGTAGGCCGCGCCCTTGTCATGAACCTCCTGCACATGGGCCACCATGCTCTTTACGGTGTCGCCGACGCTCAGCACCAGATCGACCAGATCGGCATCCATGGCGATGCGGCCGCTGCGCGCCTCTTCCAGCAGATTCTCCGTGGCATGGGCGAGTCTGCTGATCTCCGTCAGCGACACGCTGTCGGCAATTCCTTTGATGGTATGAAAGGCCCGGAAAATTGCATTGACCGTTTCCCTGGTGTCCCCATTTTTCTCCAGGCCGAGCACATCATCTTCTATGGCGGTGAGATATTCGCGGGCCTCTTCGATGAAGCATTCAAGCAGTTCCCTGTCGTGCATGAACGCGGGTCTCTCTCCCGCCTTCTGCGCTGACAACCCCTGGCCGCCGGCCAGCAGGGCAGCGGGATCGAGATGCAGGCCAAGGCTGTGCAAGTGGCGGCAGAAAGCGGCCAGCACGGCCTGGTCTTCACCGCTGCGCATCACCTCCTGCATGCGGGATACGCACTCGGCGAGCAGCGCATAGCTTTCAGCCGTGCCCGGTACCTTTTCCATGATCAGATCGCGGAGAGCTGTCTGAAAGGCGCTGACCATCTGCCGTAAAACCGCCTGCCGGGATATGTCGGGGTTGTCCCGCAGCTTCTCCAGAATCTCCAGCAGTTCACCGACAGTCGAGAGGTCCCCCGGCTCAATCATCATCAGCTTCACTGCCATGTCATCAAGCAGTTCACCCGCACTCTGCTCAGCTACGGCCATACATCAAACCTCCATCCTATAGTAAAAAAAGCGTCCCGATCTTTTTCACCCCTTTTACATTTGCGCAAATCAGCCGCAAATTTTCAAGTGTTTATCACTGGTTCTCATCATTTTCGCTATCTGACAAACCTATTCATTCAACAGCTGCGGATTGATCGTCAGGATCTGCTCCTCAATGGCCCGCTGGTTCTGCCTGACCTTGTCGATAATATCGGCCTGCGGGTATTTCTCCTGCACCTGCAGCAGCAGACGCCTTGATTCCATAAGCAGGGCCGACTTCTGTTCGACGTTCGCACTTTTCCGCGCCTTGATGAACAGGCTGGCCGCCTCCTTCCGCAAATCCGCGGCAGCAAGGTTCTCCGCTTCGGCAATTTTTGCCCTGGCCTGCTCCTGGTATGCCGGGTCAACAAATTCGGCAAACAGGACGATGGCCTGATCATACTGCCTCTCATCCAGGGTTTGCAGGGCCTTCTGCCACTTGGCGTCAAGAACCTCCTGCTGCTCGGTCTGCTGTTCGGTCTGCGGCATATCGCCCTGTTCCGTCTGCTGTCTCCTGATCTCCTCTGCCAATTCCCGGACGGCCAATACCGTCTCCGGCGGCTCCGTGTCCTGGGAATAAGGGGCGAGAAGCTCCAGGGCCTCGGCAAATTTCTTTTCTTCAGTCAGCTGCCTGGCCCGCATCAACGCATCCTCCGCATTCCGCACGGCAGGGCCGCCTGCTTTGGCAAGCAGTTCCCGCCCCATGCGGGCATAGACTGATTCGGGGGAAATCGCTTCCAGCTGCTGCACGCTTTCCATTAACTGCGGGGGCACCTGCTGCCCGTCATACTGCAGCCAGCCCAGCAGAGCCCTGCTGTACAGCTCCAGTTCCCGGGCATGCTCCTCCTGCCCGGCCAGCAGGGCCAGCTGCTTTTCAACCTCGCCATCCGCCTGCCGCACACTGGAAAAAAGAGCTGCCACATGCCCATACTGCTCGCGGGCCCGGCGGAACTCCCCGGTGGCAAAGAGCAGTTCCGCGGCCTGCAGACGAAGGGGCCAGGCCAGCCACTCCTCCTTACCCTGCGCCACGGCAAGCAGGACTTCCGCCGCCTGCGCCAGCTTGCCCGTGGCGCGCAGGGCCCGGGCATACATTTCCCTGGCTTCCGGGGAAACGTCCTCTTCCCGGCCGGCCGCGGCCATATTTTCATAGGCATTGATTACCTGCCCATTGTCCCCCAGTCCCGCCCAGTAGCGCACCGCTGCGTCCGCCTGGCCGGCAACGGCGCCGCGGGAGGCGGCCAGCTGCCCGGGGATGACGGCGGCGGCGGCGGCGAACAGTGTCCGGCAATCGCCTTCCAGAAAGGAGATATCATGCTGCAAGACGGCAAAGGGGGCGGCGGGCTGCCCTTCGCCGACCTGGTCCCCTTCACTTTTCAACAGGGCATGCAGGGCAAAATAGCCGTCCAGAATGGCGGCAAGCGAAGTGGTGCATCCCTGCCACTTTTCCGGCTGCGGCAGGGCAAATTCCTGCCGGGAAAAGCCTGCCTCCAACTCCTGCCATTGCGTCTGGCTGTCGCGATAATGGTTGATCCTGCCGGCCACGAAGTCATCCATGCCGGCCACAAGGGCGGGATCAAAGCCGGGCCGCGGCGCCGGTGCCGGCGGCTGGATCGCGCCCGCCATGCCCTCAGGCCCTGCCGGCGCCGGCGGCGGGGACGGCGGAGCAACCGGCGGCGAGACGGCCACCGGCTGCTCCGCCGGGGCGGGCGGCGGCGCCATCTCCACCAGGGGCGGCACCTTCTTTTTCGGTCCCAGCCCGCAACCGTTCACCAATAGAAGCACCGTCGCCGCCACACAAAGCCTGCCTGTAAAAAAACTCATCTTGTTCATGGTCGTATTACGTAACTCCCTTTCTCATCATTTTCAGGGGCCGCAACGAAATAACCATGACACTTTCAGTTATTTCGTTACGGCCCCATATGCCGCTTCCAATATTAGATTTTGATGGCTGCGTAAAATGTCTTTTTTCACCGCAGCGCACACGGAAAACACAGAGAAATAATATTTATTACAGTCGGTTATCTCTGCTGGCTCTGTGCGCTCCGTGGTCCATTCCCAGTTTTTACGAATTCGTGTTGCCGGCACAACGGCCTACATGTTGTGCCAGTAGGGCCGGAAATAGCGATCCAGCTCGATTTCGCCGCCAGCAAGCACCTTGCCGAAGGTGACCACCTGGGCCTTATCCGGGGTGTCGTGCTGCGGGGAGAGCAGCAGTCCGCCGTCAAGAACCCCTACAGGCGCGGCAATCTGCCCCACATCGGGATAATAGAGCGGCACCTCGCTGCCGCCGGCAAAAGCCATATCAACAATATCCAGCGCGCCGGCGTAATTCTGTCCAAGAATGATGCCCTGGGCCGCTTTGATCCAGACCGGCAGGGCGCCGCTAGAGCCGGCGATGCGTGTCGAAGTGCGCACCATGGGCCGGTTGTCATCAAAGCCGACATACGAGGCCAGCACAAAGCTGTCCGCCCCGGGCAGGAGGCCGTCGCCCTTGCCTTTTATGCCGGGAACCAGTCCGGCAAAGGCAGAGTTGGTAAAACGATTGGCAGTGCCGGTCTTGCCGAACAGGGGCACGGTCAGCTGCAGATCGGCAAGCTGTTTTTCCATGTTCGGATCAGTGCTGTGCAGCTGGATGTTTTTTGCCGCCCGGCCGGTGCCGAATTTGACCACATTGCGCAGGATGTCACTCACCGCCACCACGGTCTGCGGATCAATGACCCGTTTGGTGCTGACCGTGCTCTGATAAATCAGCTCGCCGTCGGCGGCCTCGATCCGGTCAATAAGCGCCAGGCCCGGGTTGGCGCTTGCCGCGGCGTTGCAGGAGAGACCGCTGGTCAGGGCCTCATAGACCCGGGCCAGCTCAAACAGACTCATGACATTGGAGCCGAGCGGAAAGGAGAGCACCGGGTCAAGGTCGCTGGTGACGCCCATGGCCCGACACAGATTAATGAGATACCGCAACCCGGCCAGCACCCGGAAATCCCGGACCTCATGGAGGACCTCGTCTTCATAGGGCGGCCGGGCGGACAGCTTCGCCAGCTCCTTGCCGAAATTCTCCTGCAGCAGCTCAAGGGTGGCTATGCTCAGCTGATTGTCGATGCGCACCCTGCCCAGAAACTGCGCCCTGGCCTCGCCGGACATCTCGGCGAGATGGCTGTGCAGCTCTTCCCGCCGCACCGGCAGCCAGCCGCCTTCCGGGCCCCCTTCCGTATACAGGAGATCTCCGGCCGCAAGCGGGTCATCCACCGGCCATCCCTCATCCACCTGCCCGGCGGGACGGTAATAGAGGTTCGCCACCAGCGGACCGCTGTCAGTTTCCGGCAGCTCGCTTTCGTTCAGCAACCGCTGCCGCAGATTGCGGTAGCGGACAAAACTGCGGCTGACGATATGCTGCCGCAGGGCACTTTCGCTGTCTCCCATATCATCGGTCAGCTTGTCCAGCTCCTTCTCAAATTCATCACTGTAATGGAAAAGGGCCAGGTTCTGCAGTTCATCCTGCCTGCCCTCAAACAGCAGGTCAGCTTCGCTGGCCGCCACGGCCTTTTCAAAAGCCGTTCTGTTCAAGGCCATCGCGTCCACCATCACCCCCATTCCGTCCCGGATGCGGCGTGTATACTGTTCATACGACTCCCCTGCCTCCCGGGCCATGCCGATGCCGGACAGCAGCTCCTTGAACTGGGCCGGGGTCAGCCGGTCGCAGAGATGATACAGCAGCCAGACCGAAGCCACATTTTCCGAATGGACCCCGGCCCAGCTCATGGAAACCCTTTTATGGGGGCTGATATGATCAGGCCGCGGAATATAGGCGTTCTTCTGATAGACAAACATGTCCCGCTCGTTATTGAGCTGGTCCAGCGAATTCCAGCCGAGCTGCAGGGCCGCGGCATAGAGCAGCGGCTTCACCACCGAGCCCATGGCTCTTTTCGCCGAGATCGCGCGGTTGAAATAATAATTATCCATGCCGCCGGCCAGGGCCAAGATCCTGCCGCTCTGCAGGATGAGAGAGGCGCCCTGCAGCTCCGGATATTTTTCCAGATTGAACAGATTTTCCTTGTCGTCTGCCCCCTTATCCCGGACGGACACATAGACCAGATCCCCGGCCTGCATTGCCCCGAGCAGTTGGGGCAGGTCCCGGCCCGAGGCATTGCTCCAGCGCTGCCCTTTATACTGCGCCAGGGAGGAAAGCAGCGGCATCAGCCCCTGCTCGTCGACCACGCCCTGCACCCCTTTGCCCTGCGGGGCGAAGGAAATCAGCACCCGGGCCGGGGGACCAGGCTGCACCTCCACCACCCGGGCCACCTGGAAGCGGCTGTCCGCCACATTGGGATCAATGCCCAAGGGCAGCTCCGCATACTTTTTCTGCAGCTCGGCGCGGTCGTAACCGAGCAGCTTGACATCGAGCTGGCTCAGCTCGCTCTGCAGGGCAAAGAGGTTGCTGTCCTGCAGCTTCTTGTCAATGGTGGTGAAGACGCGCACCCCGGAGGTGGAGACGTTATCGATGCCGAAATCCTGCAATGCCGCCTCAACGGCCGGATCGTCCAGGCCATCCTTGACCAGGTCCATCAGCGTGTTGAGCCGGAACTGCATCTTGCCCCGGTTGAAAGGAATCTCCCGCTGCAGGGAGGCCTGATATACCTCATCGGCAATCATGCCCAGCTTATGCATCTGGCCCAGAACGTAGCCCGTGCGGATGCGGGCATTCTGCTTGGCCAGGGCGGCGCCTTCCTCATCCCTTTTGATAAACGGATTGTAATAATTGGGCCGCTTGACGCTGCCGGCAATAAAAGCCGCTTCCACCAGATCAAGCTCGGCGGGCTCCTTGTCGAAATAGTAGCGGGCGGCAATTCCCAGGCCGCGGCCATTGCCGCTGACATAAAACTGATTGGCGTAGAATTCGAGGAGCTTCTCTTTCGGATAATGCAACTCAAGACGCAGGGCATAAAGCAGTTCCGTCAACTTGGACCCGACCGAACGTCCTTTGCGTTCAAACAGATTTTTGGCGGTCTGCTGGGTGATGGTGCTGCCGCCCTGGACCACCCTGCCGGCCCGGATATTGGCAAACATCGCCCGGGCAAAACCGGGAAGATCAATGCCGTGATGATGGAAAAACTGATGGTCTTCCGCGGCGACGATAGCGTTGACAAAAAACTGCGGCAGCTGGTCATAGGCCACATACTGCCGATGGGCGTCCTGAAAGAAGACGCCGATTTTCGTCACCCCGTCCCGATAGAAGACCGGACTTTCCATGGACAGATTTTTTTCGATATTTTCCTGGCGGATCGCCTCGCCGGGAAAGTAGACCACCAGCCACATGAAGGCGGCCACGGCAGAGATAACGGCCAGACATGCCAACACTGCGGAAAGAAAAAGATTTTTTTTATTCATAGCTGGGAAAACTACGGGTGCCTTGTAAAAATTAGACATCTGGTTCGCGGACAAGGAGCAAAGAAAATAAAAAGCGCAGCATATTAGGCATATGTGAGCATTTTTATTTTCGAATGCGACACAGTCATCGGGCCAGAGGGCAATTTTTCAAGGTACCCTAATAATGAATTAAACTTCATGGCCAATCATAAAGAGCATCAGGGAAAAAGCAAAGTAATTTCATAATGCTTTTCAGGGGCAACCGCAAGAAAAGCATTGTCCTGCGACAATTTAATTGCATTTACAAATCATGTCATGTATGAAATTATGAATATCCTGCTGTGAAGTCCTTGGAAGAGCCTTTTTGTAATGGATCGGCTTCTCCTGTCGAAAAACCGAAAGTTATGAATGTTCCATCATAATTTGCCTGCCGCACGCGAATGTTCATAGCCGTACCCATCAATCACCAACCAGCAAGTACGGGAAAATGCGACGACAACAACCCTACATTACTATCCTGCTTCTGCCACTTCTGCTCGCCGCCCTCTGGGGCTGCGCCGCAACCGATACTGCCACCCAACTGTCCGCCACGGCTGACGAAATCTCTTTTGCCGAGGATGATGCCGTCGGCGGCGATACCGCGGCAGCAAGCCCGGAGGAAGAGCAGCCGGCCGACGAAGACACGGTCCCGGAACCGGAGATAACCGCGGCGGAAGAGCTCAAACAGCTTGAGACCCTTGGCGCCTGGACATCGGGAAATCCTTACCAGCTTGAAGAAGAAGTGACGTATGATTTCCCGGTAACCATGAACAGGCAGGTTGAATTCTATCTGGATTTCTTTCAGACCACCCAACGGGACATCTTCACCCGCTGGCTCGAACGGTCCACCCGCTATCTGCCCATGATGCAGGCCGAGTTGCGCAAGGCCGGGCTGCCGGAGGATCTGGCCTATCTGGCCATGATCGAAAGCGGCTTTTCCCTCACCGCCTTTTCCACCGCCAAGGCGGTTGGCCCCTGGCAGTTCATGAGCTATACGGCCCGTGATTACGACCTGGTGATCAACAAGTATGTCGATGAACGCCGTGACCCGGAAAAATCCACCAGAGCGGCGGTTGCCTTTCTCTCCGACCTGTACGCCATGTTCGGCGACTGGCATCTGGCGGTGGCCGCGTACAACGCCGGCGGCGGCAAGATCAGCAAGGGGATCAAGAACTACAACACCAACGATTTCTGGGAGCTGGCCCAGGAGCAGTATCTGAACGGCGAGACCAAAAGATACGTTCCCAAACTCATTGCCGCCATTATCATCGCCAAAAATGCGGAGAAATACGGCTTTACCAATATCAACTATGCCCCGCCGCTGGCTTATGAAACCGTCGAGGTGCCCTCCTGGACGCCCCTGCGCGCCGTGGAGGTTGCCTGTGAAGCGAGTCTCGAGGAGCTGCGCAACTTAAACCGTCACCTGCCCCTGCTCGTCACGCCGCCGGACCTGGAGAACTACCCCCTGAAAGTCCCGGTCGGCCAGAAAGAGCTGGTGGCCAAAAATCTTCCCAGGGTAAGGGAAACCGTTGCCACCGACTTCAAAACCCACGTGGTTGAAGGCAAAGAAACCCTGACCAAAATCTGCAAACTGTACAATGTCAACAAGACCACGCTGCTCAAGGCGAACAATCTGCGCAAATCAAAGCTGGCAAAGGGGCAGAGACTGCGCATCCCCTATCAGGTCACCAGCTATACCCTGGCGGATACCGAGATGGCGCAGGCCGTTGTCCAGCAACCGGCCAGCAGGCTGGTGCAGCACAAGGTGCGGTCCGGCGACACAGTGGCGAGCATCGCCAAACGTTACAACGTTTCTCCGCAGCTCGTCGCCTCCTGGAACTCCCTGAAGAACATCCACAAGCTCAAAGTGGGGCAGCAGCTCACCCTCCATATCGCTGATTCCCAGGCCCCGGCAACCATCGTCACGGCCAAGGCCAAGGTCAGCAAGGAGAAAAAGACGGCCGCCAAGCCGACCTACTATGAGGTGCGCAACGGCGACACCCTGTGGACCATTGCCCGCCGCTTCGATCTGACCCCTGATCAGCTGAAGCAATGGAACAACCTCAATGACGACGTGATCCGTCCCGGCACCCGCCTGCAGGTCACCAATCCGCAGAGGATCGGCCCCCTTTCCTGACATGCAGATCGCCGGGAAAACAGCTCTGATTCTCGGCGCCGCCAAAGGCATCGGCAAACATATCGCGCTGGCCCTGGCTGCGGCCGGGGCCAGGGTCGTGCTCACCTATTACGACTGGCCGGAAGAAAGCAGGCGGATGCAGGATGAATTTGCCGCCCTTGGTTACGACCACCTGGCAATCAAGGCTGATCTGCGCGACCCGGCCGACATTGACCGCCTGTTTGCCGACATTGACCGCCGCGCTGCCGGGCTGCATATCCTGATCAACAACATTGAACGGGGCGGCATGCCGGTGGTGCACGGCCCCTACACCCCGGAGCAATGGGATCTTGAGATGGCAACCACCCTCAAGGCCAAATGGTTTGTCTTCAATCGCGCCCTGCCTCTGCTGCAGGCCTCCGGCGACGGCACGGTCATCAACTTCTCCTCCATCGCCGGGCTGATGGGCCGCTCAGGCCCGGCAGGGCACCAGGGGCTGGCCCCTGCTTGCGCCCGAGGAGCAGCAGGCTATCATCGACCACACCCTGCTTGGCCGCACCGGCGCCATGGATGATATCATCAAGGCCGTTTTCTTTCTCATCCGGGACGCGCCTTTTATGACCGGCGCCGTTATCCGGCTTGACGGCGGCTACGCCCTTGGCGGGGAGACTGTGCCGCCCATACCCCGCGGGGTGCTGTAGCCCGTTGCCCATTTACCGCCTGGATCGGGGCAACCCGTCCGTCAGCTTCCGCAATTGCATTTCGGGGCAGTTTTTTGCTGCTGCGCCTCGCGCTTGCGCAAATCTTCCACCACCCATTCCGGAATCTGGTGCATGATCGCCTCGACGGCGGCCAGCTTGATCGAATCCTTGTCTTTGGGATTGGCGGGCTTGACCTCGGCCAGAATCTCCTCCGCATCATACCAGCACAGCTCATGGCCCTGCTTGTCATAGACGGTGAGAATGCGTCTGTTCGGCTCGTGGATATGCTCTTCCTCGATAACGTTACCGACGATTTTCATTGCCAGCTCATAGGGGATGCATTTAACTTGTTCGGACATGGGCAACTCCATTTAAAGTATAGGTAGTCAGTCTGTCAGGTATTCAGCCTGCCAATGATGACGGAAAACTAACCACGGAGAACGCCGAGCTCACAGAGATAAATCCTTGTATTAAAATATATTTTCTCTGTGATCTGTGCGTGCTCTGTGATGAAACCTGAATACACCCTCATGCCAGCGCCTTTGGCCAGAATATGCGCTGATACTTGTTCTGGGCATAGCGGTCGGTCATGCTGGCGATGAAATCGACCACCCGCCTCTCCGGGGAGGCGCTTTCGGCGAAGGTGCCGATCTCTTTTTCGAGAAAATCCCGATTTTCCAGCAGATAGAGGTACAATTCCCGCAGCATCTTGCTGGCCTTGACGAATTCATTATGCACCTGGGGTGAGCTGTAGACGTTGACATACAAAAAATGGCGGAGCTGCTGCATCGCCTCCCCGACCTTCTTCTCCACCCCGAATACCAGCTTGCCGTTCCGGGGCACGGTCTCGGCCAGCACGCCCTGGATCATGGTCACTATCCGCCTGGAGTGTTCATTGCCCAGCACCTGCCGGCATTCGGCCGGGATGTCCTCCTTGCGGACCACCTGGCAGCGGATGGCGTCGTCCAGATCGTGGCTCAGGTAGGCGAGGATATCGGCATAGCGCATCACGCATCCTTCCGCGGTGACGGGCAGGTCCCGTTCATTGTCCGGCAGCACTTCGCCATATCCCTTGGAATGCTTGGCAATGCCGTCACGCACTTCAAAGGTCAGATTCAAACCGAGCCCATCGTTTTCCAGCACATCCACCACGCGCAGACTCTGCCGGTAATGGGAAAACCCGCCGGGCAGCAGTTCGTTCAGGACGCTTTCCCCGGCATGACCGAAGGGGGTATGGCCCAGATCATGGCCAAGGGCAATGGCCTCCACCAGATCTTCATTGAGCGAGAGGGCCCGGGCAATGGTGCGGGCAATTTCCGAGACCTCCAGGGTATGGGTCAGCCGGGTGCGGCAATGGTCACCGGTCGGCGCCAGAAAAACCTGGGTCTTGTGCTTCAGCCGCCGGAAGGCCTTGGAGTAGACGATACTGTCCCGGTCGCACTGAAAGGCGCTGCGGATCGGGCAAATCTCCACCGGCACAACCCGTCCCTTGCTTTCAGCGCTCAAACAGGCATAGGGCGAGAGATAACTTCGCTCCCTTTTTTCAATTTCCTCGCGTATCGATGGCATTGCAGTTTCTGCGTTCCGAGCCGGTTGCCCCTTTTTTTGTCGATCCATCAGGTTATGCACGGGCCGTGCAAAATAAATTCATGGCGGTTGACGGGGTGCCTCCCTGCCTGTAAGCTGCGGGAAAAGAAGTTCACGGCAACCTTCATTGACAGGAAACGAGCATGTCCCAGCACGAACATTTCATGAAACTTGCCCTGCAGGAAGCCCGACAGGCCCTGCAGGAAAATGAATTTCCGGTCGGGTGCGTCCTGGTCTGCGACAACGAAGTCGTAGGCCGGGGCAGAAGGATCAATAGCCGCCTGCCCTCCAGAAACGAACTCGACCATGCGGAAATCGTTGCCCTGCGGAATATAATCACCGGCCAGCCGCAGATCAACCCCGCCCGGCTCACCGCCTACTGCACCATGGAGCCGTGCCTCATGTGCTATGCCGCCCTGCTGCTCAGCCAGGTAGCCGTTATCGTCTATGCCTACGAGGACGCCATGGGCGGCGGCACCGAGCTGCCCCTGGCGGCACTTGCGCCTCTTTACCGCGGCGCAAAAACAACGGTCATCCCCCACGTTCTGCGGCAGGAAAGCCTGGCCCTGTTTAAACAGTTTTTCCTGAACCCCGAGCACAGCTACTGGCAGGACAGCTATCTGGCCGAATACACGCTCAGCCAGTCTTAACCGCCGCAGCCAAAAAAACTTTCTTTACGTCCCGCCCTATCAGCATTATCTTAAGAGGCGTTACGCAATAACAAAAAAACCGGACATGACGCGCTGTCTCATGCCCGGTTGAACAACTGTCTGTTTTCCCTATACGTTTGCGTGACAAAACAAGGCAATGAAACGGGGAGCCAGCCATCCGGCCCGCTGCATCGGCAAAAATCTACCGGCTCTTCGTAACGGCTCCTACGCCGTTATCCAAAAGCAAGCGTAGCATGAACACCGGTACCGGCATAAGGAGCCGTTACGAAATATTTGCAAATCCAATAATTATTTCGTAACGGCTCCTAAAGAATGGCAATCAAAGCAATGATACCAAATACACAGATAAGGAAAATACCAACCTTCATCGGAACAGTGCTGTCTTCGGCGTGATGATGCGCATGCCCACTCATGATCTCTCCTCCCATATCGGTTTTCTGAACTGCCCTCTTTCCTGAAAAGTGGAATTTACCCTATTCGCAGGAAATAGCAACTCGAATCCGGGGGCGGAAACAGTTTACCATGACGGCGGGAAGACAATGACAAAAGGATGAAGCAGGAAGTGGCGCAGAGCAATTCTCCCGCTGAAACAGCCGTACTCCTGTTCAAAAAAGGACGCACCATGATTACTTCCGCCGCCAGAACTGTCGGCTTTCAACCAAAGGAACGAAACGTTTTCTTTCATATCCTCACGGCCTGCAACCTCGCCTGCCGCCACTGCTACATCAACCCGGCCCAGCATGGAACCGCCGCCGTTTCCCGCGAAACCATGGAGAAATGGCTGCATCTTTTTTATGATCCCTCCAGGGAGACGAACCTTATTTTTCTGGGAGGCGAACCGACCTTGCACCCGGAACTGGCCGCGGGGATCAAGACAGCCGGACAACTCGGCTACCGGAGCGTCACCGTGGACAGCAACGGCTTTCTGTTCCACGATCTGCTGGGGAAAATCACCCCGGCTGAGGCGGTCATCAGCTTCAGCCTGGACGGCCCCACCCCGGAGGTGAATGACCCGATCCGCGGCCAGGGCGTGTTTGCCGTCTGCACCGCCAACATCAAAAAAGCGGTGGCCATGGGCTTTGATATAAGCCTCATCTACACGGTGAGCCGGATCAATATCGAGCACCTGGCCCGCATGCCCGCCCTGCTCGCCGAACTCGGCGTCAAACGCTTTTTCATCCAGGTCATCGGCATCAGGGGAAAATCAGCCGGCTCCATCAAGGACCAGCTGCAGCTCACCCCGGAAGAATGGCTGACCGTGATTCCGCGGGTGGCGCAAACCGCGGCAGCCATGGGCATCCACGCTATCTATCCCAAGGTGTTTTTAGATCCGGGGGAGGAATTCCTCTGCGCCGGCCGGGTGGCGGATAATTACTTCATCTTTCCCAACGGCCGGGTTTACCGGTGCCCTTTGTGCGAGGATTTTCCGGTGCACGCCTTCACCATTGACCACAACAGACTGATCCCCAATACGGGTCTGACGGAAGAGCGTTTTTTCACCCTGGACATTGCCGAGGGCTGCGTGATGAACAAACTGCTGCAGCCGGGCAATATCCGCTATGATGCCCAGGGCAAACCCCTCCACCGCATTTCCTGCTGCCTGCTGAAACAGGAAATGCTGGCTCATAGCTCATAGCTCATGGCTGATGGCTCATGGCTCATGGCGTGTGGCTTGTGGCTTAAAAATCCGCAATCCGCTATCTCCCTCTTGCCTTATGCCTCTTGCCTTATGCCTTATGCTTTATGCCTTGTTCCCCGGATTTTCCAGATGATACACCTCCGGCAGGTTCCGGTACTGCTCGGCAAAATCAAGACCGTAACCGACCAGAAATCCCTCCGCCACGGCGAAGCCGATGTAATCCGCCCGCACCTCCACCTCCCGCCGCTCCTTTTTATCGATCAGGGCGCAGATATGGACACTGCGGGCCCCTTGCCGGAGAAAATGCTCCTGCAGCCGGGCAATGGTGCGGCCGGTGTCGACAATGTCCTCCACCAGCAGGACTCTTTTGCCGGCCACCGGCAGTTCCACATCCTTGATAAAGGTGACGGTGCCGGATGATGCACTGCCGGCCCCATAGCTTGCCACCCGGATAAAATCGATCCGCACGGGCAGTTCGATTTCCCGGGCCAGGTCGGCGGTGAAGATAAAGGCGCCGTTCAGCACCCCGACGAGGAGGAGTTCATCATCGCGGAAATCATGGCTGATCCGCCGGCCAAGTTCTCTTACTTTTTCCTGTATTTCCGTACGGCTAAGAACAATCCTTTTCATCATCTTCCCACCCGCCTTAAATATTTTTTGCGTTGACGGCAAAGCTTTCTTCCTGATAACCTTTACGGAAGTTTAACGGTTATGTCAATGTGCGAACAGGCACGGGAAAAACTATCGCAGGAGAAACCGAATGAAAAAATATCGATGTACCGTCTGTGGTTATGTGTATGATCCGGAAAAGGGTGACGAGGATAGCGGCATTCCTCCCGGCACAGCCTTTGAAGACCTCCCCGCGAACTGGTGCTGTCCCGTGTGCGGCGCGGAGAAGGATGCCTTCGAGGCCGTGGATTAGCAGGGACGATGCCCCCTGACCGCCCAGCTGCGCCGGGGTGACAAGTTCAGAACTCCTGATGTCGTGACGTAATTTCAAAGAGTTAAGAACTATCTCGGATTCTGGCCTGTTACCAGTGAGTGCCTAAAGTGCGCTAAAATACTTAAAGTGCCCTTGTGCCCCTTGCGGGTATAAAGTTAAAGGTGTTATCTGATCAGAAAGTACCGAAACTTTAGGCACTTAAGGCACTTTAAGTACTTTAGGCACTCATTCTGGACTCGTCTTTTGGTACCAACGTTAACTCTTCGAGATCAGGTTGTCTGAAGTTATTCGTAACGGCTTCTCCGCTAAGCGATGATGAGCGTTGAAATATCTCCCCACATGCGGTCCAGCTCATCATTAAAGGACTGAATAAAACTGTCAATATTGATATCCAGGAAAGGATGATGCTGTTCCTGGAGCAAAATCCAGCCGAAGGAGGAGGAGAGCGGCGGCGGGGAGGCGGCGGCTCTGCCCATCATGATTCCCCTTTCCTTGGCAAAAAGATCGGCCAGGTGGATGATGGCGATGAGCAGGCTGTTGTCCCTGGCCTTTTCCGGGGCGTGGTGCAGCAGCATGACATCCAGATAGGGCTGGGGGATTCCCATCTTTTCCCCCAGCCAGCATCCCGCCTGGCCATGATCGATACCGATGTACTCGTGCTCGGCGCTGCAGATATCCTTATTGACGAAATCCGGCCGCAGCTGCTGGGGATAGAAAAGGGGCTGCTGCCGATCCAGCGCCAGTTTACCCAGGTCGTGAAAGAGGCCGGCCAGATAGACGTCCTCGGAGATGTTGAGACGTATCGTATCCTTCAGGAGTTCCGCAATCCGCCCCACGGCTGCCGCATGGAGCCAGAAGCCGTCGGCAAGCTGGGCAAAGCCGCCGAACAGTTCCCCACCCATCACCACTTTGGCCGTTTCCTTGGCCACGACCTCCTGTACGCTCTTGATGCCCATGGTCACCATGGCATGGGGCACCGAATTGACCGCGCTTGACCGCCGGTAAAATGACGAGTTGGCCTGCTGGATCACCTTGGCGGACAATACCGGATCGCAGGAGATCAGTTCGGCAAATTTCCGGGTATCATCGCAATCCCCCACCAGAAAAGAGGAAAGCCGGGCCGCAGCCGCCGGATTCACGGCAAGCTCCAGGTTGCTCTGGATCCTTCTTTTTATCTTCTCCTTGGCCACCGCCATGATCTTCGGGGCCGGCGGCAGTTTGGAAATATCAATTTCTTTGGCCGGATGCACGGTCTGCAGCTTATTTGCAGCGGCCGGGGCGGGCGCCGCCATGGTTTTTTTCACCGGCGGCGCCGGGGGCCGGGGGGGCCGGGCCGGGGGAGATGGCTCCGCGGCAGAGGTTGCCGCCGCCACGTTCGACGCCGACAGGTCGCCCATGCGTTTATTGGCGGCGATCAGCCGGGTGACGAGAATTTCACAGAATCGCCGGTAAAACTTGAGCTGCAGAAACACGGAGGCCTGATTCAGGATGTCCGGTTCCACCATCAGGATATAGGATTCACTGGTGGTTATCACCCCTGCGGTCCGCCTGGTCTCAGAAATCAGGGCCATTTCTCCGAAGGTGGCCCCGGTTGTCAGGCAGGTCAGTTCAACCTTTTTGCCGTCCTCCACGGTGATGAAGACCGAGACGTTGCCCTTCACCAGAATGTAGAATACCTTCTCCAGGGTATCTTCCTTGATGATCAGGGTACCGGTCGGCACCTTCAGCCAGCGGCTCACGGCCAGCAGCTGTTTCAGCTCATGGTCGTCGAAATTCTGAAAAAAAGAGATCTTTTTCAGGAAGTTGATCTGCTGGTCAAGGGTGGTGCTGTGTTCTTGTTTCTGCTTCATGGATCTATTTCCCTATGCAGAATTGATCGAAGATCAGGTCCAGAATATCTTCCGTGGTTGTTTCGCCGGTGATATCCCCCAGATGGTCAAGGGCGGCCTGCAGTTCAATGGCAAGCAGATCAGGCGGCAGATCCGTGCGCAGCCCTGCCGCCACCTGCTCTGCCGCGGCCAGCGCCTTGTCAAGGGCGGCCCGCTGCCGCACATTCGGTACGCAGCTGTAGCCAGGGTCCCAACTGGACCCGCCGGTGACCATGGCAAAGAGGGCACTTTCCAGATCAGCGATGCCCGCATGGGTTTTGGCGGAAACAGCGACCCTGGGGAGGTCCGGAAAGGCGTGGGCGAAGGGGGCCGGATCGTAGCCGGCAATGTCCATTTTGTTGACCACCAGCAGGATCTGCTTGTCTCCCACCGATTCGAAAAGCCGCATGTCGGCCGGGCCGGGCGGCTGTGTGCCGTCAACAATCAGCAGGACCACGTCAGCCTCGGCCAGTTTTTTCCGGGCCCGGACAATGCCGATCTCTTCCACCTCCTCCGCATCGTCGCGGATGCCGGCCGTATCAATGATGCGTACCGGCATGCCTTTCATATCGAGGAATTCCTCGATCGTGTCCCGGGTGGTGCCGGGGATGGCCGTGACAATGGCCCGCTCTTCCCGGAGCAGGGCATTGAGCAGACTGGATTTGCCGACATTCGGCCGGCCGAGAATAATCACCGAAATGCCGTCGCGGAAAATCCGGCCGCGGCCGGCGGCGCGGATGAGCTGCCGCAGCGGGGCGATGATCTCCAGTTCAAGCCTGCGGCCCATGTCCTCGGTATGCATGATTTCCACGTCGTCTTCCGGAAAATCAATGGCAACCTCGATAATGGCCCGTAAAAAGAGCAGTGCGGAGCGAATGTCGCCCACCATGGCGCCGAGGTTGCCCTGCAGCTGGGACATGGCCAGGCCGAGACCCTCCCGTGTTTTTGCCTGCAGCAGTTCGATGACGGCCTCCGCCTGGGTCAGATCGATGCGGCCGTTGAGAAAGGCGCGTTTGGTGAATTCCCCCGGCTCGGCCAGGGTGGCGCCCAGGGTGATGAGCTGGCTGAGGATGTCCTGCAGGACCAGGTAGCTGCCGTGGCACTGGATTTCGACCACATCCTCCCTGGTGTAGGTCCGGGGGGCCTGCATGAAGACAGCCATCACCTCGTCAATGGTCTGGCCGGTGTGCGGATTTCTGATCCAGCCGTAATAGAGGCGGTGGCTGCTGAAGGCGGTGGTCCCGCATTTTGGAGAGAAAACAGTGGAAAGGATGGGCAGAGCCCGGCTGCCGCTGAGGCGGATAATCCCGATGCCGCCGGGACCGGGCGGAGTGGCGATGGCGGCTATGGTCGCTTCCGCCGTTTGCGGAACACGGGTGTCAAGAGTGGTTTCAGCCATGATAAAGAAAGATAATCGGTAAGAGGAGCACGGCAGCCCGGCGCAGCATGCAACAATTATCAATTATCATTCTGAGTTTGTCAAATTTTCCTTTCGGCCTTTCCGACGCTGGGGTCGTTTGCGAATGCGCCCCTTGCCGGGCAGATAAATGAGAATTTTCTTGAACAGTCCGTCGCCCACGCTGCGGCTGCGGATGGTCTTATCCTCCTGCAGCACGAGATGGACAATGCGCCGTTCAGCCGGATTTAACGGCGGGATGGTCCTGGTCTTTTCCGTCTCCTTCACCTCGGCGGCAAGTTTCAGGGCCAGCTCCTGCAATTCGGCCCGCCGGCTCTCCCGGAAATCGCCGGCATCGATGGCAAACATTATTTTCTGCGGGAATTTCTTGCTGATGATTTTTCGCATCAGATACTGGATGCTGTCCAGGGCTTGGCCGTCCCTGGTGGTAAGCTCGGTGATATGCTCGCCGGTGATCTTCACCAGGGCCTTGTTGTTTTTTTCCTCCAGGGAAATGTCGGAGGGAAAGCCCATGAGGGTCAGCAGCTGCTCCAGATCGCTTTTGATCTGGCTGAGAATTTCCGGAGTCAGCGGTTCGATCTGCTCCCGGGGCTCGGCGCTGTCCCCGCCATTCTCGCCTGTTTCCTCGTCCTGCCACTCCTCACTGCCGATTGAGGCGGTCTGTTCCTCCTCGACTTTTACTTCAGGCGGAGGCGCCCGCCTGGCGGTTTGCCGGCTGGCAACGGCGGGGGCCACCGGCTCGGGTTTCTGCTCCTGGCGGCTGTCCGGTTCCGTTCCCGTCTTTTTTTTCGTCGCCCGGATCACCGCCTGTTTCCGGCAGAGGCCGAAAATTCCCGACGTGCCGGTTGAGATAATTTCAATATCAAGTTCTTCCCTGGGAACGTGCAGCTTGGCGCAGGCCTGGGTGATGGCCTCGTCAACGTCTTTTCCTTTGAACTCAAGCTTTGGGGTCATTTTTTTCTCCAGATGAGGAACCGTCCCGAAATAATCTCTTCATTTTTTGCATTTCGTGGCGGCTCCTCATGTCGTCTCCGACAGCAAGACAACAGTATAATTTTTTACAAAGGCTTCGCAGCGGCGGTACTTTTGCTCGCGTGGCGCGGCGGAATGCAGCCCGCTGTCAATCGAGAAACATGAAGGTAAAAACCACCGGCAGAAACATCATGATCTTGGCCTGGGTGGGATCCGCGGTGGTGGGCGTCATTTTCTGCTGGAGAAACATGCTGGCGCCCATCAGCAGGGTGAGCACCGGAATGCCGCCCAGAAAGGGGATATCAAAGCCGATAAAAAGCCGATCCGGGGCAGACAGGTCGGTAATCCAGAGCATGAAGGGGGCATGACGCAGCTCGATGGTCTGCAGCAACACCTTGTACAGGGCGAAAAAAACGGGGATCTGCAGCACCATGGGGAGACAGCCGCCCATGGGATTCACCTTATAGGTCTGATACAGCTGGATCATTTCCCGGTTCAGCCGCTCTTTGTCGTTTGCATACTTTTCCCGCAGTTTTGCCATTTTCGGCTGCAGCTTCTGCAGGGTTTTCATGGACTTCATGCCCTTGTGGGCAATGGGCCAGAAAAGGGCCTTGATGATAATGGTGACCAGGATAATGGCCAGTCCGTAATTATGCAGGAAGCCGAACAAAAAGTTAAGCAGATAAAGCATCGGTTTGGCCAGCACATCAAACCAGCCGAAATTGATGATCTTGTCCAGGTTATGGCCGGCGGTTTTCAGGGTGCGCAGTTCCTTGGGGCCGAGATAGATGGTGTAGGTATAGCGCTTCTGACTCTGCGGGGGGCAGCAGCACGACATCGCCGCCCAATACGGTTGCCACCGTGTCCTCGCCGGAGAGACTGAACCGGACGCTGTCCTTGCTGCCCTCTTCCGGAATGACGCAGGCCATGAAATAGGTGTCTTCATAGGCGACCCACTGCAGATTGCCGTTGCGGGTCTGCATGCCTTTTTTCAGATCATCGACTTTGATCTCCTCCAGGGTGCCGTTCTGAAAAACAGCCGGCCCGTGGAAAACAAACTGGTTGGCCGCCTGGACGGTGAACGGCCGGCTGGTCAGGGCGAGAAACGGGGCGCCCTGCAGCTGGTGTTCCGTCGAGGTGTTGCGCACATCAACCGTCAGATGGATCAGATAATCATCTTCAGAAAAGGTCATGGTGCGGGTCAGTTCAAGCCCTGACGGCAGCCGGCTCTGCAGGGTGAGGGTTTTATCCGATCCGGCCACGTCAAGCTTTTCCGTATCGGCCAGATAAACGGGCACCCCGGCCTTTTCCGGTTCCACCCCCCAGGAGAAAAAGAGGGGCAGTTCCAGGGGAGAGGTCGTTTTGACCAGCTCTTTGAGATCAGATCCTTCGGCGACGTTTTCCTTGTATTTTTTCAGCCTGAAGCTCTTGATGCCGCCGCCTGTTTCGGAAATCACCCCGGAAAAAAGATTTGTCTCCACCGTGATGTCGCGGCCCTGGCGGCCGGCCTCCACGGGTGCGGCCTGCAGCGCGGCGGCGGCGGGAGTGGCGGGTGATGTATCGGGAACGGCGGCGGCAGGAGACGCCGCTTCCGGCTCAACCGCAGACTGCTCAATGGTCTGGGGCTCCTGGGGTGGGGGGGGGCGGGGCGAAAAAATATTGATAACCCAACAAGATGAGAAGCGATAGCACAATGGCTAAAAAAGCTCTCTTGGTATCCATGTCACATTCCTTATCATTTTTTTACGGGGTCATATCCGCCGCGGCAGAATGGCTGGCAGCGCAGAATGCGGCAGCCGGCCAGCACAACCCCTTTCAGGGGACCATGATATTTGATGGCCTCGATAGCATAATGGGAACAGGTCGGGGTAAAACGGCAGGCCTGCGGCAGCAGAGGTGACAGGACAACCTGGTAGCCTCGGATAAGAAAAAGTAACAGTTTCTGCATGCTCATCTGCTCGCATTACCCGTTGTCCGGCGTGGACCTGGTAAATGACCGCATTGCATCAAGATGATACCGGCGGAAGTCTGGCAAGGAGTGGTTTGACGGCACGATCCACGTCCTGGGGGGAGGAGGGCGGAAAACCGCTGCGTACAGCGATGACGATATCGGACGGAGGAGAGATAAACTTTCTGTTCAGGCGATAGAATTCCCTGATGATCCGTTTTATTCTGTTACGCTGCACAGCCTTTTTCACACCATGGACACTGATGCCCAGCCGGTTTGTCTGCAACCCGTTCGGTATGAAAATCAGGCTGAATTCTATCCCCCGCAACCGTTTGCCGTTCCGATAAACAGCTTGAAATTCCTCCGGTTTACTGAGCAGAGCCGCCTTGGGCAGTCTGTAGCTTACCTTTCCCGTATCCGGCACAGTGCACGTTGCCCGAATCAGGCGGAAAGGCGCACACGGCCCTTGGCGCGTCTGCGG
Source organism: Deltaproteobacteria bacterium (assembly GCA_016208225.1). Classification (GTDB taxonomy): domain Bacteria; phylum Desulfobacterota; class Desulfobulbia; order Desulfobulbales; family SURF-16; genus SURF-16. The sequence continues at coordinate 26,770 of JACQYM010000053.1, forward strand.
CAGATAACAGCCCGCCCCGACTTGGTTTTCATCCGGGCGCGGAATCCATGGTTGCGGCTGCGTTTGATATTGCTGGGTTGAAAAGTCCTTTTACTCATACGATTATCCTCAAAAAATTATTTGCCGGTCATAGGCTGTCAGTTTGAAAACAAAGGAGGGCTCATCGACATTTTCTTCTGTTCCGGAAAAATAAAACGCTGAACGTCGCCCTCATCCGCATACTACTCAGGGGGCCGCTACCAAATGCCCATCACATTTCCCATCATGCGTCACGGCCCGTTTGCCGCTTACAGTATTAGAATGTAACAGTAATTTTTGCACAACGGCTCAAGACTGAATTGCGTAAAATAGCATTGTGCGCACCGCTTGTCAAGTTTGACTTACTCTTCTTTTCCCGCTTCCAGGTCCAGGCCGAAAATCTTGCGCATGAAATCGAGCTTGAGGCGCTTGTCTTCCTGGGCATGGCCCTCTTCCTTGAGAAAATGGATGGGATCATGCAGGAGTTTGTTGATGATGGCGCCGGTCATTTTTTCGATGGATTTGATCTCCTTGGCGCTCAGATCGCAATGGGAGAGGGTCCTGGCCAGTTCGGCCTTGACGATGGTGTCGGCTTTATGGCGCAGGGCGGAAATCGTCGGCGCCAGCTGCATTTCCTCAATCCATTGCAGAAATTTCAGCGTCTCCTCGGTGACGATGCGCTCGGCCCGCACCGCCTCCTGTTCCCGTTCCGCCTTGTTCACCTCGACCACCTGGCTCAGATCGTCAACATCGTAGAGATAGACGTTATCCAGGTCGTTGAGCTTGGGGTCCAGATCGCGCGGCACGGCAATATCAATGAGAAAAAGCGGGCGGTTCTTCCGCAGTTTCATGATCGGTTTGACATCTTCCTGCAGCAGGATCAGGCCGCTGGCCCCGGTTGAACTGACCATGATGTCGACAAATTCCATCTGGGCGTGCAGTTCGTTCAGTCCCACGGCCTTGCCGTTGAAGCGTTTGGCCAGGTTCACCGCCCGCTCCAGGGTGCGGTTGGCGACAATCACTTCGGAAATGCCCTGGTTGATGAGATGCTCCGCCGCCAGTTCCGCCATCTCGCCGGCGCCCACCAGCAGGACCTTTTTGCCGGCGAGATTGCCGAAGATTTTCCGGGCCAGTTCCACCGCGGCATAACTGATCGACACGGCGCTGCTGCCGATATTGGTTTCCGTGCGGATTTTTTTGGCCACGGAAAAGGCCTTGTGCAGCAGGCGGTTCAAAATGACGCCGGTGCATTGTCTTTCCGCGGAATTGCGGTAGGCATCCTTCAGCTGCCCCAGGATCTGTGGTTCGCCGACCACCATGGAATCAAGACTTGACGCCACCCGATACAGATGGTTGACGGCGTCGGCCCCGCGGTGCAGGTAGATAAAATTATCGATCTCCTCTTCCTTGACGTTGCTGGTCGCAAAGAGGAATCTTTTGATGGCCCGGATGGTTTCCTGTTGATGGGGGCTGGTAAAGATCACCTCCACTCTGTTGCAGGTGGAGAGAAAACAGAATTCACTGCAGCCGGGGATCTCCTTTAATTTTCTGAAGGGCCTTTCCGGGTCGCTGGTAAAGGCCAGCTGTTCGCGGACGGCAACGGGAGCGGTTTTATGGTTTACCCCGAGAACGAGAATGGAATCAACGGACATAGGAATGAACTCCAGGCAACAGAAAGGTCACACCCCACAGGGTGAACAGAACGGCAATGAAACCGATGATAGCCAGCATGGCGGCCCTTTTGCCGCGCCATCCCGCGATAAAGCGCTGATGCAGCATGGCGGCGTACAGAAACCAGGTGATGAGCGACCAGGTCTCCTTCGGGTCCCAGTGCCAATATGACCCCCATGCCTGTTTCGCCCAGAATGAGCCGGTGATGATGCCAAGCGTCAGCAGCGGAAAGCCCACGGTCAGGCAATGCTGGATGAGATTATCCAGCGCATCCAGGGAAGGCAGCCGGCTGTAAAAAACGCCGAATCTCTTTTTTTTCAGCTCACGCTCCTGCAGCAGATACATCAGGCCGCTGCAGAAGCCCATGGCAAGAAAACCATCGGCAAGAAGGGCGATGCTGGCGTGGATCGGCAGCCAGACGCTCTGCAGGGCCGGGGGCAGCTCGGCGATATCCTGGGACGACAGCGCGGCGACCGTCATTAAGGCAGACACGACCAGCGAGACAAAGGTGCCGAAATTTTTCACCTGATAGCGCCAGCGGAAGGAGAGAAAGGCCCAGGTCATGGACCAGGCAAAAAAGGAAACCGTGTCATGATGGGTGGTGAGCGGTGTGTGGCCGGCGGCGAAATAACGGCTGAGAATGGTCACCGTATGCAGGGCGCCGGCACCGAAGAGCAGGCAGCGGGCCGTTGACCGCACCCGGTTTTTCTGGGTGATGAAAAAACCGACATAGGTCGTGGTGGCGATGAGATAGACGATGAACGTGAGTGAAAAAAGCATTCAGGAATTCTCCGTTTAGATTCTTATGCTTTTGATCTGAGAAATTGCCGCTCAGATTTAAATTTTTTTGAAATTATTTATCGAATTTCCACTCTCAGCCGTTGTAAAAAAATAACATGGCCAGAGAATGCGCGGAACGGCACTCTTTTCAGTACCCCCTTGAGGGGTACTCTTTTCAGTACCCCCTTGAGGGGTATAAGGAGCCGTAACGAAATTGGAAAAATGGCCATGTTATTTCGTAACGGCCCCGAAGAATCTTATCCCGCTCCGCTGCAGTCAGGTACCGTTACCCAATGGCCATCACATTTCTGACCATTTCGTTATCCCCTATGCCGGTCACGGTAGTGGTGGGGATGATGGACTAATTTTCACACCGGCGTAGCGCTTGTCCGTCAAGAAGCTCTTCGCCTGGCGCCGGTGTTTTTTGTGCCGCCTGGCCGATAAGGTCTTCCAGGGGAACATCCTTGCCCAGGATGGCGCGGATGTGAGCCGTCAGTGCCTGCCAGTTTTGCTGGCGCAGCCAGTCAATCATATCCCGATGGAGCAGATTTGCAAAAAGAATTTTATTTTTTTCATGGGGCAACCCCATGTCAAGCACGATCGGCCGCAACCGCCCGAGCACCTGCAGCAGCAGATCATAGTCATCCGAATATTCCTTTTCCAGATCCTCGCGCAGCTGCTTGGCCAGGGCCGGACTCTGCCCGGCGGTGGACACGGAAATTGTCAGGTCGCCGCGCCGCACCGTGGCCGGCAGGATGAAATTGCACCATTTGGGGACATCGGCCACGTTCAACAGGATGTTCCTGGCGGTCGCCTCCTGGTACACGGCTTCCTGCACGGCGACGTCATCCGTGGCCGCAATGACCAGGAAGGCATCGGACAGATCCCCTTGCCGGTAGCCGCGTTCAAGCCACCGGATGGATTCGCGCCGGCTAAGGAGGAGCAGCTCATCGTCCAGGGCGGGGCTGATCACGGTTACCGCACCCTGGCAGGCAAGCAACGATTTTACCTTGCGTGCCGCCACCTTGCCCCCGCCGATGACAATGCAGCGGCGGGAGCTGATATCAAGACTGACTGGGAAATAATTCACGTCGTTTACTTTTTCGGCAGAATGTTGACTTTGATTTTACCCGCCAGTTTGGCGGCAAAATGGCGGGCATCGGCATCCGCCCCGACAATGGAGCCGAAATGCATGGGAATGGCCACCCTGGGGTTGATGGCAAGGGCGGCCTGCGCCGCCTCATCGGCGGTCATCACGTAAGTACCGGATACGGGCAGCAGGGCGATGTCAGCCGCATAGCCCGCCATCTCGGGGATGTAGTCCGTGTCGCCCGCATGATAAATGCGCACCCCTTCCACTGTGACAATAAAGCCGAGCCAGCTGTTCGCCTGCGGGTGAAATTTTTTGTTCGTGTTGTAGGCCCGCACTGCCTGCACGGTAAAGCCTTCCAGGGTAAGGGTCTGTCCGGGCTGCACGGTTTTGACATTGCCCGTAAGTTTTGCCGCGGCCCGCGGTTCGGTAATGATGATGGTTGACTGCTTGCTGATTTTTGCAATGTCATCCGGGGAACAGTGGTCAAAATGTTCATGGGACACCAGAATGAGATCGGCAGGCGCCGGATCCCCGGTCAGTTGGAACGGGTCAAAATAGAGGACCTTGCCCGCGGCCCGCAGACGGAAACAGTCATGGCCCAGCCATTCAAGATTGCTCAGAATTTTTTCAATCATAACCTTCCCCCTTGCACGTGCTGTCAGGTATTGCCGTCAGGAACCGGTACAGCTATAATCAATTTGACACCCGGCGTCATCCGGAATATGTAAACTGCGCGGGAAGCCAGGAGTCAGGAGACAGGATGCTGACGCAGAAAACATCGCCCGCCCTCCTGTCTGAACATGGGCAAGCCGATGCTGCCCAACGATCAACCCCGATCTCGCGCGTTCCGGATTCTGACTCCTGAATTCTTGACTCCTTAACCCCTTTTTCCCGGAGGTACTATGTCCAAAGGAACATTCACGGTAACCACCACCAGCGCCATGGAGCTGGTCGACATCACCGACAGGATAGAAAATGAACTGCTAAAAAGCAAGGTCGTTGATGGCGTCTGTTACCTATATAATCCCCACACCACTGCGGGGCTGACCATTAATGAAGGGGCCGACCCCGCCGTGCAGGCCGACATGATCAGGGCTCTGCAGAAGATGATCCCCTTTGATCTGCCGTATCACCACCTGGAGGGCAACTCACCGTCCCACCTGCTGGCCTCGCTCTTCGGCGCCTCGGTCAGCGTCTTTGTGGAAAACGGCGGCCTGCGGCTCGGCACCTGGCAGAAAATCTTTTTCTGCGAGTTTGACGGCCCGCGGACCAGAAAGGTGCACTGGCGCATCATCTGACCGGCTATTCTTGATGAATTCGTAAAAAAATCTATTTTCACCACGGAGCACACAGAGATCACAGAGAAAATATTTTTAATTACAATTAGTTATCTCTGTGTGCTCTGTGCTCTCTGTGGTTAATTTTCAGTTTTTACGAGTCTGTCATTCTTCCTGGATCCCCTTGCGCAGCAGCATCAGTTCGCGCTGGCGGATATATCTCAGGATCCGGTCCTCTTCCGTGCGGCATGGGCTGAATTTTACCCCCAGGCAGAACAGGCGCAGTTTGCTGTTGGCAAAGGTGCGGACCACCTCCGCCTCTTTAATTTTAAAGTGGAGCACCGCATTGTCGGCGCCGGCTGCCGCCTCCTCGCCGGGGATGGTGATGCAGATATTCTTTATGGTGTGATTCTGCTCAGGCATTTCGTCCGGGGACTTGGTGCAGAGCAGCATGCCGCCGGTGCTCAGGTCCTGCATATTAAGCTTGCACTTTTTCTTGTTATACAGGAAAGTGGCGGTGCTTCCCTCGGGGAGATTGATGCGGAAATGCTGCCGGCGCTGGAGCACGAACAATTCCTCGGGGAATTTGAGGAAAAGGGTATCTGACGATGCGGACGTCACCTCGCCGTTGAAGTGGGTCCATAACTTGGCGCTGTTGCGGAAAATCACCCGGATACCGGAGTGGGTTGCCGGCCAGTCCTTCGGTCTGTCGATATCTACTTTCTGGTCTTTGATGGCGATGACAACGGTGCCGCCTGACTGATACCCTTTGTGGTACAGGGTGACATAGATCCGTTTTTCCTTCAGCCAGTTCAGGGTATATCTGATGATGGCCTCTGACCTGGTAACTTCGTAACCCGAATGAAATTCCACCCAGCCGGTGTATGCGGGATCATCTTTTTTTGCTGATGTCATGTGCCTGATCGGTTATCTGAAAGTTGACTGGTGATTGGCCAGGGAGAATAATGGAGCCGCTCCGTTACCCAATCGGCCGTTTCATTGTGCGCCGCCTGCAACTTTTTTCCAACGGCTCGGGAGCCGTTAGGAAATAACATGGCCATTTTTTCAATTTCGTTACGGCTCCTAAGCCGTTCCGTGCATTTCTCTCTGGACATGTTATTTTTTTACAACGGCTTAGTGTTTGAAATGAATGTAAATATCATACCAGATTGATGGGGTGGCTATCCATGAAAAGATCCCAAATGCAAAAAAAAATCGATCCGGCTGAAATCTGTTTCGGTCTCAACCGGGAGGCTGACGAACGGTCGCTGGCTGCTTTTCTGCAGCTCTTTGCCGCCCCGGTCATGCTTGAGGCGCTCATTCCCCGCCTCTCCGATGACGATATCAGCGCCACGGTTGATTTTCTGACCAGGCTCATGAAGAAGCATCTGCAGGAAAATGAATATCACACCCTTTTTCTGAATGAGGAAAAGTAGTGCATTCCCCGATCATCAAAGACCTTCGTTCCTACCTTGATGTCTTACGCCAGGATTCGGATCTCCTGGAAATCGACGTGGAAGTCGATCCCTATCTGGAAATCGCCGAGATCCATCGGCGGGTCATCGCCCAGGGCGGGCCGGCCCTGCTGTTCAAGCGGGTCAAGGGCAGCCGTTTTCCGGTGGCGACCAATCTGTTCGGCACCGCCCGGCGCATGGAGATCGCCTTCGGCCATCGGGCCCAGAAATTTGTCGCTGACCTGGTGCGGGCCGCTGAAACGCTCATGCCGCCCAGCCTCGGCAAGATCTGGTCGATGCGGAAACTGGTACCGCAGGCGGCGAGGATCGGCACCCGCATCATGAAAACCGGCCCCATTCTCGATCACTGCATGCGCCCGCCCCGTCTGCGCGAGCTGCCCATGCTCACCTCCTGGAAGACGGACGGCGGGGCCTTTGTCACCCTGCCGCTGGTCTATACCGAGCACCCGGGCGGCCGGGGCCACAACCTCGGCATGTACCGCATCCAGCGCTATGATGACGAGACCACCGGCATTCACTGGCAGATCCACAAGGGCGGCGGCTACCATTACCATGAGGCCGAGGCCCGCAATGAAAGTCTGCCCCTCACCCTGTTCATCGGCGGGCCGCCGGCCCTGATCATGTCAGCCATTGCCCCGCTGCCCGAAAATCTGCCGGAGCTGATGCTCGCCTCGCTGCTGCTTGGCGAGAAGCTGCCCATGGTGCGAGACCCGGCCGGCGGCCACAACCTGGTCGCCTTTGCCGAGTTTGCCGCCAAGGGCAGCGTGCCGCCCCATGTCCGGCGTCCCGAGGGGCCTTTCGGCGATCATTACGGCTACAACTCCCTGACCCATGATTATCCGGTTTTCCAGGTGGACCGCCTCTATCATCGCCACGACGCCATTTATCCGGCCACCGTGGTCGGCCGGCCCAAGCAGGAGGATTTTTATATCGGTGATTTCCTGCAGGATCTGCTCTCGCCCCTTTTCCCCATGGTAATGAGCGGCGTCAAGCAGCTCAAGACCTTTGGCGAAGCAGGTTTCCACTGCCTGGCCGCGGCCCGGATCAAAGACCGCTACCCCCGCGAGGCCTTTGCCTCCGGACTGCGCATTCTCGGGGAAGGACAGCTGTCCCTGACCAAGTTCCTCATCATCACGGACGGCGACATCAATATCGATGATTTCAAAACCCTGTGGGTACATGTCCTGGAAAGGGTGAACTGGCAGCAGGACCTTTTTGTTTTTGCCAATGTATCGCAGGATACCCTTGATTACACCGGCCCATCGGTCAATAACGGCTCCAAGGCCCTGCTCATGGGACTCGGCCGCGAGCCGAAAAACGTTCTGCCCTTCTCCTTTCACGGCATGCTGCCGGCCGGCTGCCAGGCGGCCAGCGCCTTTCTGCCCGGCACCCTGGTTGTCGAAGCCGCCGGCTACACGGCTGACCAGGCGCTGCCCCAGCGGGTGGCGGACGCTGCCGCTTTTGCCGACTGGCCCGTGGTGCTGCTGGTGGACAATCTGCAGGAGGCGACCGCCAGCATGCAGGAGTTTGTCTGGACCTTTTTTACCCGTTTTGAACCGGCGGCGGATATTTACTGTGCCCGGCAGAGTGTCCGCCGTTTTCATGTGGGACTCACGCCGCCCATCGTCATTGATTGCCGGCTGAAGCCCTGGTATCCCGATGTGCTCGAGGTGGACCCGGCCACCAGAAAGCTGGTGGACGGGAAGATCGACGCGCTGCTGCCCGGGAAGTTACGCTGATGATATCGACCCGCAGTCGGTGCGGGCGGATCAGCTGGTGCCGGCTTCCGCCCCTTGAGCTTTTCCGCATCGTTACAAAAATGATGTGGAACCGGGCAGATATTTTTTAAAGAATAATTTTTTTTTGCCGATAGGCCTTATTGTAAGGTATAGTAGTATTGAAATGAGAGTACGCTCTGCACGAGGAAGTGCGGTTTGATCCTTCACAAAGGGAGGCAAAAAATGAAGATTACGAACAACCTGGGCACACCAGCCATCGGCCCGTCAGATCCGAAAAACAGCAAACCCCTGTCCGGGAATGAATTCAAAAATTTCCTGGAGTCACAGATACAGTCTGTTTCCACCACCGCCAAAACCGGAGCGGCCGCCAAGGTTGCCGCGCTGAGCATTGTCCCCGCCGCCTTGCGGATCGAAGGTCTCTCGGTTGCCGAGGCGACCATCAACAGCCTGGAATCACTCGGCACCGCCTTGAGCAATCTGCAGCTGCCGGCCGAGGATCTCGCCCCCCTGGTCGAGGCCCTGGAGGAAGAGACCGGTTCCATTCTCGATCTGAAAGGCAAACTGCCGGCTGAAGATCCGCTTGCCAGGCTGCTTGACCGGGTTGCCACCATCTCTTATGTCGAGACGGCAAAATTCCGGCGCGGCGATTATCAGTAAGCTTCTCCGTCTCCCTGATTTTGCCCGGCCCTGTGCATGAAAGAGCGCCTGCAGAAAATTCTTGCCCAGGCAGGCGCCGGTTCACGGCGCACGGCGGAAATCTATATCAGCGAGGGGCGGGTAACCATTGACGGCCAGGTCGTCACCGACATGGGAGTCAAGGTCGATCCCGCCCTGCATGACATTTGCCTGAACGGCAGGTCCATCCGTTCTTCCGAAGAAAAAATCCATATTCTCCTCCATAAACCGGTGGGCTATGTCACCACTCTGAGCGACCCGCAGGGTCGCCCCATTGTCACCTCCCTGCTCACGGGCATCAGCCAGCGCGTCTTTCCTGTCGGCCGTCTGGACCTTGATACGTCAGGGGCCCTGCTGCTGACCAATGACGGCGATCTTGCCCAGCGTATCCTGCATCCCAGTTTTGAAATCACCAAAACCTATGTGGCCAGGGTTGCCGGCCGGCCGGCCGCGGCAGATATCAATCGCCTGGCAGCCGGCATTGACCTGGAGGGCCGCCGCACCTCCCCGGCGCAACTGCAGGTATTGAGGCAAACCCCTCGGTACGCGGAGGTGCAGATCATCATCCATGAGGGGCGAAAACGGCAGGTGCGGAAAATGTTTGCCGCCATCGGCCACAAGGTGCTGGAACTGAAACGCATTGCCTATGGCAATCTGAAACTCGGCTCCCTGCCGGCGGGGAAATTCCGCCTTCTCGGGGAAAAGGACATTGAAAAGATCTTTGCCGGCCGCTGATTTTCCAGCCCTGCCATGAAAATAATATTTTTTTGCAAAATGCCTTTACATTCCGACATTTATCTGTATAAGATAATTTCGTAGCATTGAAAATAGGAACAATGTCGGGAGGTTAGCAGTCAGCACCGTGCGGTTGCCAGGAAAATACCTTTCCGGATAATTTCTAACAAAAGCAAACTGTTATATATTCGCCACTGAATGTATAACGAAACGTCATTTTGCAAACTGATACGTTCGGGAGACCGGGATGAACAAATCAGAATTAATTGAGGCCATTGCCCAACAGGAAAATCTGCCTCACCGTGAAGCAAGCTCAATAACCAACACGATTCTGGAAACCATGATTGACACCCTGGCAGCGGGCGAGAGCATCGAGATCCGGGGCTTCGGCAGTTTTGTCATCAAGGAGTATGAGGCGTACCAGGGCCGGAACCCGAAAACGGGGGAGAAGATAGAAGTGCCGCCGAAAAGGCTGCCTTTTTTCAAGGTTGGCAAGGAGCTGAAAGAGCGGGTGAACGAAAAGGCGTAAGCCGTCGTGCCCGAATAACCGCCACATTGAACCGCCGTACCGACAGAGGGAGCCGTAGCGAACTGACCGGAAATACAATGGTTATTTCCTCACGGCTCTTACGTCCGGCCGGGGCACCGGACCTCTCTTCCCCCTCCTGTCGGCAGCAGGCGGGAAGAAACCTCAAGCCGTCGGAGCGGAATCGGCAATCACCCCTACCAGGTCATACGGATGTGCCTCGGTGATCTCGACCATGACAATATCTCCCGCGGCACATATGCCATCGGCGATGTACACGCAGCCGTCGATCTCCGGAGCTTGAAACGGCGTCCGGCCCTCGAGCAGCAGATCGCTCTCTCTACTTAATCCTTCCACCAGGACCGGCACCCTGCGGCCGACAAACTCCCGGTTTTTTGCAAGGGATATGCCGGCCTGCAGTTCCATCAGATAGTCATACCGCTCCTGTTTGACCTTTTCCTCGCATTGATCCGCAAAATGTTCGGCGGCGCACCCCTCTTCGTTGGCATACGGGAAGATGCCCACATTATTGAGCCGATAGGTTCGCAGAAAATCGGCGATTTGCTCCACGTCCCTGTCCGTCTCCCCTGGAAACCCGACAATGAAGGTGGTGCGGATGGCGGCCGCCGGCACCTTGGCGCGGATGCGTTCAATCAGCGCATGCGCCTTGCTGCCGGTAAACGGCCTGTTCATCCTTTTGAGCACTCTGCTGCTGATGTGCTGCAGAGGGATATCCAGATATTTGAGCAGCCGTTCTTCCCCGGCCATGAGGGCCAGCAGTTCGTCGTCGATCCGGTTGGGGTAGAGATAGAGCAGCCGCAGCCAGTCCGCCCGGCAATTGGCCAGAATGGCGGTGATTAATGCCGGCAGGCTGGCTTTGCCTTTCCCCAGATCAAGTCCGTACGCTGTCACGTCCTGGCCGACCAGGGTCAGTTCCCGCACCCCCGCCGCCGCGAGCCTCCCGGCCTCTGCCGCCAGATCCTCCATGGACCGGCTGCGCAACGGGCCGCGGATAGCGGGAATGAGACAGTAGGAACAGCGGTTGGCGCAGCCTTCGGATATTTTCAGATAGGCCCGGTGGGGCGGAGTGGCGAGTTTCCTGGGCATGGCGGCGTTCATGAGAAACCGGGAAGCGGGCAAAACCACCGACCCCGTCGCTTTGTCCAGTTGCCGCACGAGGGCGGCAATATCGTGAAAGCCGTCCACTCCGACAAAGAGATCAACCTCGGGCAGCTCTGCCGGCAAATCCTTGCCGTAGCGCTGCACCAGGCAACCGGTGACCACGAGTTTCACCCCTGCCCTGTTCTCCTTGTATTGGCCGAGATGGATAATCTCATCAATCGCCTCCTCCACAGCCGGCTGAATAAAGCCGCAGGTATTGACCAGCAGCAGATCGGCCTGTTCGGGCTCCTGGCAGACAACGTAGCCGTCATCCGCAAGCAAGGCGAGCATCACCTCCGAATCAACGAGATTTTTCGGGCAGCCGAGGCTGACCATATAGAGATTTTTTGTCATAAATAATTGGCGGGGGTTACAGGAAGGCCGGCAACAAATCAGCCAGCAGATGAAAAACGGCCATGCTCTTCCTTTTAAAATCCTTGCTCTGGTAATGGGGACGCCACGACTCATGAAAAAGTTCATCGGAAACGAGCATGGCTGCGGCCAGGCTCACTCCCCGGAAGGCGGCCACGGTACAGAGAGCGGAAAACTCCATGTCAACAGCCATGATCCCCCGGCGTCCGTAGTCCCGGATTTTTTGCCTGGTTTCCCGGTAGGGGGCGTCCGTTGTCCATATCGGCCCCTGCTTGACCGCATTGCCGCATGTCGCCGGCAGGGCCAAGGCCAGCTGCCGGTGCAGGTCGGGATTGGCCTCGGGAGGCCCGGCCACGGGATAGTGGACGGAGGTCCCCTCTTCACGTAAACCCCGGGTGGGCAGAAAAATGTCGCCGGCCCGCAAGCTTTGTACCAGGGAACCGCACCAGCCGTAAATGATAATTTTTGTGGCGCCGAGGGCGATGAGCCTTTCCAGCACCAGGACTGCCGCCGGCGCGCCGAGGGCCGGACCGGCCCAGTAGAGGGGCGGTTCGCCCGGCAGGGCAAAGAGGTTGCTGTGAAACAGGAAGCGTTTTTCGGCGCCCAGCCTTTTTGCCTCGCTGACAATGGGCGGCGCGTCACCGGGGTTGACAAAGAAAAGAACAGGACCGGCGATCGTCGGCTCACCTTTGCCGCGGCATGGGGTAATCAGGGCATCAGGCATGGGGGAAATAACTGCTCAGGTGGATAGTCGGAAAATTAACCACAGAGATAACAGAGCCCACAGAGATAACGAATTGCAATTACAAACGTTTTCTGTGCGGTGCGCGCCGCGGTAAAAATAGACTTTACGAATTCATCAAATAAAAAAGGCCGCAGTAACCTGCGGCCTTCATACATCATACCTACAAACAGCTGTGGCGGAAATTAACCGAGCAGCGGATTTGCATAGAGCAGGATCAGGGCGATAACCAGACCGTAAATGGTCAGAGACTCGATCAGAGCCAGACCAAGGATCATGGTAACGGTGATTTTACCGGAAACTTCAGGATTACGGGCAACACCGGTACAGGCGTTACCAGCGGCAGTACCCATACCGATACCGCAACCACAGGCGGCAACGCCGACCGCTACTGCGGCAGCCAGACATACCAGGGCCAGGTTGACGCCGCCAAGCTGCATGTATTTATCAAATGCCGTACCACCCTCAGCTGCCATGGCAGCGCCAGCTACACCCAAAATGCCACCAACTACCATCAATGCTACAAGTGCCTTCTTCATCTTACTTCCTCCTTACGAACGTGTTATTTTTGGCCTTCTTTCTTATGTAATACAAACTTTCAATTCAATTAATGAGCATGCTCCATGGCGCCTGTGCAGTAGAGAACGGACAGCAGCACGAAGACCATGGTCTGCACCACGGAGACGAGGACGCCGAGGCAGAGAATCGGCAGCGGGCCGAAAAAGGCGCCATACAGCATGAAGAGAATGGCAAGCAGGGTCTCTTTGGCCATGATGTTACCGAAAAGCCTGATGGACAGGGACAGAATACGGGCAAGGTTACTGATAATCTCGATGGGCAGCATCAGGGGGATCAGCCACCACATGGGACCGGTGAAGTGATTGATGTATTTGACCCCGTGATACTTGAGACCGAGGAAATGATGGGTTACCCAGACGATCAGGGTCATGCCCAGGGTGATATTCAGGTACGAGGTGGGCGACATGAAGCCGGGCATGAGACCCATCAGATTTGCCACCAGGATATAAAAGGCAAAAGTGGCGATCATCGGAAACATCATGGCGGCCCGCTCGGCGCCCATCTGGTCGGCCATGTAATCTTCCAGGCCGCCGACGCAGACTTCCCAGAAATTCTGTTTGCCGTCAGGCACCAGTTCCAGTTTTCCCAGGGTGATCTTGGGCATGATGATCAAAATGGCCATTACCAGCCAGGTGTAGGTCAGATGCGGGGACACGAGTTTGGCGAGCAGCGTCTCGCCGACCAGTGTATGGGGAACTGGGAGCCCCAGCACCTGCAGAATCACTGAAATAAACAGTATTGGATGTTCCATGATTTTCTCCTACGCCTCTTTGGCAGTAAAATAAAACTTTTTAACTACGCTTGCCATGGTGATGCCGATGCTGATAACCACTACAGACAAGCCCATTAATAACCCTAATGGGTGAACGATATGTCTGCTCACCAGAATATACAGCACACATGCCAGTGCGATAAGCCTGGCATAATACTTGAAATAAAACCTGTACTTGGCAGTTTTTATCCTGCCGCTGTGCAGCAGCCGGCCCTGCAGAAAATCGTGCAGGTCCTTTTTCAGAAAAATATAGCTGACATTGGCCAGCAGTCCGCCGACGCAGACGCTTTTTGCTATGAGCAATGGGAAGTAGAACCAGGCGAAGACCGAAAAAATTCCCGCCACAACCCAGTTGAGCCAGTCCACCCGTTGCATCAGAAATCTGTTCTGTTCCGTCGCGGCAACGCCTTTCATTACAGATCCTTGCGTTTTGATATCTGAAAAAGATTCTTAAATCCCGCCACGATACCGAAAGCTAAAAAAATCAAGGTCAGCCATGGGGTCGTCCGGTCGTTGAAAACCTTGTGGTCCAGATAATACCCAATGCCTAACCCAATGAAAATGCTGGCACACATGTGAAGGCCGATGGTGCCGAAAACACTCATCAGCTTCATCCACTCCTTGCGGTTTCCGGCCATGTCAATCCACCTGATAAGACCAAGGCCAGCTCGAATTTGCAATTATCACGCTTTGTGGCCAAAGTCAACGAATTTCAAATTAATTTTGTAATTTTTTGAATGACCGTTCAGTCATTTCCAGAGTACGCGCCAGATCTTCGTCGCTGTGGGCGCTGGAGAGAAACATCGCCTCAAACTGGGAAGGGGCGAGGTAGATGCCCAGATCCAGCATGGACCGGTAAAATTTACCGTAGAGGTTTGCGTCCGCCTTCATGGCGGAGTCAAAGTCGGTGATCGGTCCCGGCCCGAAAAACAGGGTCATGACCGACCCCTGCCTGTTGAGTGTCGCCTCACCCAGATATTTGTCCGCCAGCTGCTGCAGCCCGGCGGCAAATGCCGTGGCTTTGGTCTCCAGCTTCTCATAGAAACCGGGCGCCTGCAGGGCTTTGAGCGTTGCGGCCCCGGCCGCCATGGCCAGCGGGTTGCCTGACAATGTCCCGGCCTGATACACCGGACCCACCGGGGAAATGAGCGACATGATTTCCCTTTTGCCGCCGTAGGCGCCGACCGGCAGGCCGCCGCCGATGATTTTGCCGAGGCAGGTCAGGTCCGGCATGATGCCGAATTTCTGCTGGGCTCCGCCATAGCTGACCCGAAAACCGGTGATCACCTCGTCGAAGATGAGCACAATACCCAGTTCACTGGTCAGAGCGCGCAGTTTCGCAAGAAATCCCTGGGCAGGCGGCACCACGCCCATATTACCGGCCACCGGCTCGACAATCACGCAGGCGATATCAAGGGAGGCGTCGCGCAGGGTTTTTTCCAGGATCTCCTCATTATTATAGGGGATGGAGACGGTGTTCCTGACGATATCCTCGGGCACCCCGGGGCTACCCGGAATGCCCAGGGTGATCACCCCGGAACCGGCTTTCACCAGGAAGGAATCGGCATGGCCGTGATAACAGCCGTCGAATTTGACGATCACCTTTCTGCCGGTATAGCCCCTGGCCAGGCGCACGGCGCTCATGGTGGCCTCGGTGCCGGAACTGACAAAGCGGACCATGTCCACGGAGGGCAGGGCGCCGGTGACCAGTTCCGCCAGCTCCACCTCCTGCGGGCACGGGGCGCCGAAACTGGTGCCGTCGGCCATGGTCTGCCGGATCGCCTCCATGATGGCCGGATAATTATGGCCAAGGATCATGGGGCCCCAGGAACAGACAAAGTCGATATATTCATTGCCGTCTACGTCATAAATTTTCGACCCGCTGGCGCGCCGGATGAAGCGGGGATCACAGCCCACGGATTTACAGGCCCGCACGGGGCTGTTCACCCCGCCCGGGATAAGGCGCTGGGCTTCTGCAAACAAAGCTTGCGATGTCGTTGTTTTCATGGGCACTCCTTTGTGGAAATTTTGCCGAAATGATTATCCCGCAAAGCTGGAAAGTTGCCACCAAGCACACAGAGAAAATCAATTTAATAACAAATAGTTATCTGTGATCCTGGCGTGTTCTGCGGTGAAAAATAGACCGATCAGGAATTCATCAATCAATAGCTCTTTCGCATCAAGAAACATGCAAAGAAACACTATATATAGCATGCTGGAGCCTGGCATGTCAAAGTGTTAAAAATGTTAATTTTTCACAATACTTGACAGAGTTTCAAGTTGGCAGATATAGTAGGCTGTCATGGAGAAATGCAAACTTTTCGTCATAATCGGCGCGGTCATGTTCCTGCTTGCCGGCTGCGCCTCTTTTGTCGTCAGCACGGTGGTTGAGCCGGCGGTGGAAAATCTGCAGAAACAGACCGATCTGGAGCTGGTGTGCGAGGGCGCCCCGGCCTTTCTGCTGATGATCGACAGCCTGCTGGCCGACAACCCGGCCAGCAATTCCCTGCGGCTGACGGCAACCCGGTCCTACAGCTGCTATTCTACAGCGCTGGCCGCCTGCGGCGGGAAGGAGCGCGCCGCATCCCTCAGCGCCAAGGCAAAAAACCATGGCCTGACCCTGCTTGCCGATCGCCTTGGTCTTTCCGCCACCAAGATCTCTGCACCGGAAGATCTGCGCCGCGCCCTGGCCTCGTGCGCCAGACGCGATGTGCCGAATCTCTTCTGGGGCGGGTACGGCTGGGCCCTCTGGCTGCAATATCAGGGAGGGGCCCCGGCGTCCCTTGCCGATCTGATCAAAGTTGAACAGATCATGCTGCGGGTTGTGGAGCTTGATGAAGGCTACTATCATGGGGCGGCCCATATTTTCCTCGGCTCCTATTACGGGTCACGGTCGGAGATGCTGGGCGGCAGGCCGGCGGCGGCCCGCGCCCATTTTGACCGGGCCCTGGCCCTCGGCAACCGCCATTTCCTGCCGGCCCAGGTGGCCCTGGCCGATACCTATGCCAGGACAATGTTTGACCGGGAGCTTTTTGAGCAGCTGCTGCAGGAGGTTATTGACTTCCCCCTGGAAACGGAACCGGACTTTGCCCTGGTCAACCAGGTGGCAAAGAAAAGGGCCAAAGAGCTGCTGGCAGACGCTGATCGTTATTTTTGACGGCATTGCCCGCAGGTCCGCGCAGCGTCAGCTGCGGCACAAAACAATATCCGTTGACCGCCCCGCAAGGAGATTTTCATGTCTCATCTACTCAAGCTCATGCAGGTTCTGATACTGTCCGTTGCGCTGCTGGGCGTCGCGGCGTCCGGCATGGCCGGCCAGCAATATCTGTTCAAGGTGGCATCACTTGCCCCGGAAGGAAGCGTCTGGATCAAGCGGTTCCGGGAATTCGCCCAGGAGGTGCAGGAGAAGACGAACGGCGAGGTGGAATTCAAGATTTATGCGGGCGGCGTCATGGGTGATGACCTGGCCATGTACCGCAAGATGAAGGTCGGCCAGCTCAACGGCGGCGGATTTACCATGACCGGCATCGGTTCCGTTGCCCCTGATTTCCGCGTCCTGGGTATTCCCTTTCTGCTCCGTTCCTACGAAGAGGTGGACCTGCTCAAAAAAGGGCTGCTCCCCCATTTCACCAGGGACTTTGCCGACAGCGGGATGGAGCTGATTGCCCTGACCGAGGTGGGCTTCATCTACACCATGTCCACCATGCCGATCTCCACGGTGGAGGAGCTGAAAAAGGGCGCCTGCTGGGTGCCGGACAATGATCCGCTCAGCGCCGGATTTCTGGAGACCCTCGGCATGTCACCCACACCGCTCACCATCCCCGATGTGCTCACCTCCCTGCAGACCGGCCTGGTCAACACGGTTTTCAATTCCTTTTACGGCTCCATCGTCCTGCAATGGTTCACCAAGGCCAGATATATCACCGACATGCCTTTCGGCTATGCCTACGGGGCGTTTCTGCTGGATCGCAAACAGTTCGCCCGCCTGCCGCCGGCATACGGCGAGCTCATCAAAAGCACGGCTGACAAACATTTCGGCCTGCTGCTGGCCGATACCCGGCAGAGCAATGAGGAGGCCAGGGCCGTACTGCAGGAAAACGGCGTCACGCTGGTGAAGACCGACCCGAACGCCCTGGCCGAACTGGAGGCGACCAGGGACAGGACGGTCATGAAATTCAAGGGCAAGGCCTTTTCCGAAGAGATTTACGAGGAGACCATGCGCCTTCTTGACCAGTTCCGGAAACAAAAATGATCGCGGCTGCCCCATGATGAGCTGCAGCGGCTGCTTTGCCCGGTTGCGTACCTTGTTCCAGCGTCTTGAAGAGGGCTTTCTCTGCCTGCTGCTGGTGGCCATGATCTTACTTGCCTGCCTGCAGATCGCCTTGCGCACCCTCTTTTCCGAAGGCCTGCTGTGGGCCGATCCCCTGCTCCGGTATATGGTGGTCTGGTCCGGCATGTTCGGTGCCGCCGTGGCCACGAAAAAGAGCAAGCATATCGCCCTGGATGTCGCCTCCTATCTGGTGCCGGCCCACCTGCAATCCTGGCTGCAGCTCCTGATCCATCTCTTCTCAACCCTGGTGAGCGCGGCCCTTACCTGGGCGGCCCTCCTCTTTGTCCGCAACGAGGCGGAATTCGGCGGCACCACCCTGCTTGCCCTGCCGTCCTGGATATGGAATCTGGTCTTCCCGCTGGCCTTCGCCCTGATCACCTGCCGTTTTTTTGCCGCCGGCCTGGCCGATATCAGGGCCATCGCCGCCAGGGCCTTCACCGTGAAACCCTGACAGGCGGTCAACGTGACTCTTCTCCGTTCTTTCACCCTGCTCATGGCGCTGCTGGGCACCCCGCTGTTTATCATTATCGCGGCCCTGGCCCTGCTCTCCTTTCACAGTGTGGGCATCGATATTTCGGTGGTGGTGATCGAAATGTCCCGGCTGGCCGATACGCCGCTGCTCGTCTCCCTGCCGCTCTTTATCTTTGCCGGCACCCTGCTGTCGGAAAGCGGCACCCCCCGGCGGATGCTCAATCTCTCCCGGCTGCTGCTCGGCTGGATGCCGGGCGGGCTGGCGGTGGTGGCCCTGGTGGTCTGCGCCGTTTTCACCGCTTTCACCGGCGCCTCCGGGGTGACGATCTTCGCCCTGGGCGGCCTGCTCTACCCGGCCCTGATCAAGGACCGGTATACCGAAAACTTTTCCCTGGGCCTCATCACCTCCTCCGGCAGCCTCGGCCTGCTCTTTCCGACCAGCCTGCCGCTGATCCTCTACGGCGTGATCGCCGAGGCGCGCATTGATCAGCTCTTTCTCGCCGGCATCGTGCCGGGACTGTTGATGCTGGTGCTGCTCATCGGCTACAGCATGAAAAAAAGTCCGCGGGTACGCAGACGCGGGAGCGGCCCTTCCCGGGCCGAGATCGCGGCCGGGTTAAAGGAAGCGGCCTGGGAACTGCCCCTGCCGGTGATCATATTAGGGGGGATTTACGGCGGTATCTTTGTGGCGGGCGAGGCCGCGGCGGTAACGGCCCTCTATGTGCTGGCGGTGGAGGTCTTCATCTATCGCGACATCGCGCTTTCCCGGCTGCCGGCCATCATGGTGCGGAGCATGATGTTCTTCGGCGGCATCCTGGTCATCCTCGCCACCTCCATGGCCTCCACCAACTTCCTGGTGGACCGGGAAGTGCCCATGCGGCTTTTTGAGATCATCCAGCACTATATCAGCAGCAAATACACCTTCCTGCTGCTGCTGAACATTTTTCTGCTGATTGTCGGCTGCATGCTGGATATCTTCTCGGCCCTGGTGCTGGTGGTGCCGCTGATCGTGCCCATCGCCCAGGGCTATGGGGTGGATCTGATCCATCTGGGCATCATCTTTCTGACCAACCTGCAGATCGGCTACTGCACCCCGCCGGTGGGACTCAATCTGTTTCTGGCCAGCTATTGCTTTGAAAAACCGGTGGTGAAGCTTTACTCGGCGACGCTGCCGTTCCTCGTTCTGCAGATGGCGGCCCTCGTCCTGATCACCTATTTCCCCCTGCTAAGCCTGTTTCTTGTGCACCTGTGGGGGTGAGCTTCTGCCGCTCAGCAGATGGATGAACGAGATGAACTTTTCCTGCTCGAAATGGCCGACCATCTCCTCCTTCATGGTCAGCATCGCCTTGAAGGGGTCCCTGGCTTCGGCATAGGCCCTTTTGGTGGTCAGCGCATCATAGACGTCGGCAATGGCGGCCATCCTGGCGATGTCTGAGATCCTGTCGCCTTTCAACCCCTCGGGATAGCCTTTGCCGTCATGTTTCTCATGGTGATGGAGGATAACGTCAAGGGAGATGTCCGAAACCCCGTCCGCCATCAGTTCATAGCCATATTGCGGATGCTTTTTCATGACGGCAAACTCGTCGCCGGTCAATTTGCCCGGTTTATTGAGGATGGCATCATCAATCCTGCTTTTGCCGATATCGTGCAGAATGCACCCCAGGGCAAACTGCTGGAGGGAATCCTGCCGGTGCGGATAGATGGCCTGCCAG
Organism: Deltaproteobacteria bacterium; assembly: GCA_016208225.1. GTDB lineage: Bacteria > Desulfobacterota > Desulfobulbia > Desulfobulbales > SURF-16 > SURF-16. The sequence continues at coordinate 46,898 of JACQYM010000053.1, forward strand.
AGGCCGATACTGAAAACCGCCACATTGAGACAGTGGGTAAAGGTGTAATAATCGTGGGAACTCAGCTTGAGCAGACTGGGAATGGACGCCGGATCGGTCAGGGCGAATTGAATGATATTGCTGGTCATGTGCTGCGCCCTGGTCAGATTTTCACCGCTTCTGGGATCGGCAAAGAAATCTTGCATGACATTGGCGGCGCAGTTGTAAATAATTTTTGCTTTTTCAGCGAGGGGCATCTGTTGATCATCAATGGTCATGCCGATAAAGTTTTCTATGAGATGATGGAAATTCTTCTGGTCCGCTTTTTTGATGTAAAAATCTTCAAACCCGCTGTCTGCAATGATATTTCTGATGTTTGACAACATACAGTTGCGCCGCACCAGCAGTACCGGTTCCCCGGTGTGGTGCGTGCCGCGCGGTACGGTGAAAAGATCAAAGGTAATCTCCCCGTACAGTTTCAGCAGGCAATGCCTGCTGACCTGAATATAATTGTCCAAGCCGGGCGGCTTTGTCGGGCTCATATCTTCTCCACCGCAAAGGTTCAGGCGGGGCATCCGCGGGTACCGGTCTGGCCGGTTATTGCTGCGGCTTTCTTAAGGGTGCTGCCCTCTATTATAATAGTCTGAAAACAAGATTGAAAACCATAACTTTTCATAAAAAATATGCCGCCTGCTGCCAGGGGCAGGAATTTCCATATAAATTCCGCGGAAAAGTTCCGCGCCGGTCATACGCTTTGCAGGAACGGGCTTGACCTTCTTTCCTCTCCCGGCCTATAATGTTACAATGATTGATATTTTTAATGAGGAATTTGCGCATGGCCATGCCTGAGCCGGACAGCGTCAGCAAAATTTTTATCGCCCGCCAGCCGATCTTCCGCCGCAACGGCCGGGTATTCGGCTACGAACTCCTGTTCCGGTCCAGTCTCGATAATTTCTTTGATAAGACCCAGGATGGCGACCAGGCCACCTCCAGGGTAATTACCAATGCCTTCTCCCTGGTCGGCATCAGTAAAATCACCGAAGGGAAAAAGGCCTTTATCAATTTTACCGGCGACATGCTGATCAAGCAGTATCCGGCGCTTTTTCCTCATAATATTACGGTGGCCGAAATCCTGGAAAGCGTGAAAATGACCGCCGAACTCATTGGTGCCTGCCGGGAACTTGTGGCCAAAGGGTATATTCTCGCCCTGGATGATTTCATTTTTACCGAGGAGCTGCTGCCGCTTATCCGGCTGGCCCATATCATCAAGCTTGATGTCAAGGCCATGACCATGGACGAGCTGCGGGAAAATCTGCGCCAACTCACCCCGTTTAACGTCAAGCTGCTGGCGGAAAAGGTTGAAACAATTGAGGAATTTGAACTGCTCAAGGAGATGGGATTTACCTTTTTTCAGGGTTATTTTTTCAGTCAGCCCAAAATTATCCAGGGCCGGGACATTCCGGGCTCAAAACTGCAATATCTGAAGATCATCCGGGTGATTCAGGACGAGAATTATAATTTTAAAAAAATCACCGAATTTATTACCCATGACGTCTCACTTTCCTATAAATTGATGCGCTATGTGAATTCAGCGGCCATGCGCCGGAGGCGGGAGGTGACTTCGCTGCAGAGTGCCGTGGCGCTCATCGGCGAACTGACCCTGCGGAAATGGCTCACGTTGATGATGCTCTGCTACATTGCCGATGATAAACCCAGGGAACTGCTCCGCCTCACCCTGCTGCGGGCCAGGTTCTGCGAGCAGGTCGGCGAGAAAATGGGCAAAGGGCGGAATTTCAGTCTGACCTGTTATACGGTGGGGATGTTTTCGCTGCTCGATGTCCTGCTGGACCAGTCCATGGCCGATGTTTTACGGCCTCTCAGCCTGACGGCCGAGATCGTGGCCACCCTGACCGGCGAAAAAACCACGCCCTACTCCATGATCCTTCATCTCGCCAAGGCATATGAACGGGGTGACTGGCCGGAGGTGACCAGACTGGCGGGCAACGTGGAGGAGATTTTTGAACATCTGCCCCTTTTTTATGAAATCGCTCTGGAGGATGTGAGCGATTTTTATACAACCGCCTGATGGGGCGTAAGCGATCACGGTACTGCCTGTGCCCGTGACGGCGCAGGCGGCTGCATCCCGCAATCGCTTACCGTCGCGTCGTCTTATTCGGTGCCGGTCAGCGTGTACATTTTGGAAAAGTCGCCGATACGCAGAAAGAGCTGGGCGATGGCGGCCAGCAGCGACAGGCGATTGTTTCTGAGGGCCGCGTCCTCGCTCATCACCATGACGGCGTCGAAAAAGACGTCAACCGGCTCTTTCATGTCGAGAATCTTCTCCATGGCCGGCTCATAGGCCTTGGCCGCGAGCAGCGGCTCAACCTTCTCTTTCACCTCAACATACACCGCATAGAGCTGCTTTTCCGCCTCTTCCTGCAAGAGCTGCGGGTCAACCTCACATGCGGCGTGGTTTTTAATGATATTGATGACCCGCTTGAAGGCCCCGGCCAGCAGGGTGAAGGTTTCCCGGGTGCTGACGCTGAGCAGGGCATCGATCCGTTTGCGGCAGTCGGCAATATCGTCAAACGAGGTGGAGAGCACGGCGTCAACCGCTTCCTGGGCAATGCCGCGGGCGATCAGATCGTTCATGTAGCGGCCCTTGATGAAGTCAAGAATTGCACTGGCGGTCTTCTGCCGGTCCTCGGTCAGCCTGTCGCCGTAAAGCAGCAGCGCTTCATTGATGCATTCACCCAGAGAGAGGGGCAGGGCGCGGGAGGAGATAATGCGCAGCAGGGCCAGGGCATGCCGCCGCAGACCGTAAGGATCGGTGGTGCCGGTGGGCACCTTGCCGATGCCGAAACAGCCGGCAATGGTGTCCAGCGACCAGGGCGCCCGGCAGGTTTTCCGGCAGGGCGCTGTCCGCCCGGACCGGCAGGTAATGCTGCTGGATGGCTTCCGCCACCTCGGCTGTTTCTCCCTCATGCAGGGCGTAATATTTTCCCATGACCCCCTGCAGGGTGGGAAATTCCCCCACCATACTGGTCACCAGGTCAGCCTTGGCCAGCCGGGCGGCCCGGGTGGCGGCCGTCAGCAGCTCAGGGGCGATTTTCCGGCACAGAAATGCGGTCAGCGCTTCCAGCCGCGCCGTTTTTTCCAGCATGGTGCCCAGCTGGGCCTGGAATACCACGCCGGCAAGATCATGGAGACAATCGGCAAGCTTACGCTGCCGATCCTCCTTGAAGAAAAAGAGGGCGTCCTCCAGCCGGGCGCGCAGCACCCGTTCGTGGCCGGCGGCGGCCATGGCCGCGTCCTCGATTTTGGTGTTGTTGATGGCCACGAAGTTCGGCAGCAGATCGCCGCCGGCGTTTGCCACGGTAAAATATTTCTGGTGCACCCGCATGGAGGTGATGAGCACCTCCTTGGGCAGGACCAGGAATTTTTCATCAAAGCTGCCGCGGATGCCCACCGGAAACTCAACCAGGTTGGTGATGGTGTCGAGCAGTTCGCTGTCCGCCACGATCTCGCCTCCGGCCGCGGCTGCCGCCCGGGCTGCCTCATCCGCCACCATGGCCCGCCGTTCCTGCGGAACGGCCACCACGAAACGCTCCCGCAGCGCGGCGAGGTATTGCGCAAAATCCGTGACCGCCATGGTCCCGGGGGCCATGAAGCGATGGCATCTGGTGGTGCTGCCGGAGGTGAGATCATTGATGGCAAAGTCAACCACGCTACCGCCATACAGGGCAAGCAGCCATTGGATGGGCCTGGCAAAACTGGTCCGGAAAGCACCCCAGCGCATCGATTTGGGAAAGGGAATGGAGAGAATGAATTCCGGCAGCAGGCGGGCCAGGATGTCCGCGGTGCTTTCCCCCTTGTGTTCCAGGACGAGCATCAGGTATTCACCCTTGGGGGTGGCGGCGATGCGGATATCCTCCACTGCGGCGCCGCGGGATCTGGCAAAGCCATGGGCCGCCTTGGTCGGCTGATTATCCTGGTCAAAGCCGGCTTTTTTCGGGGGACCCAATACCTCTTCCCGCCGGTCCGGCTGCCGGTCGCCGAGGCCGGCAACGCAGAGGGCAAGCCGCCGCGGCGTAGCCGCCGTGGCGATGGAGTCAAAGGGAAGCGACAGTTCCTGCAGTTTCCTGCCCATGGCTGCCTGCATGAATTGCAGGGCCGGCTCAATGTAGCCGGCCGGTATCTCCTCGGTGCCGATTTCCAGTAAAAATTCGTGGTTCATAGCATTAATGGGTGCGATTGCAATTGAAGTTCGTATCCTCGGCCGCCCATTCGATGACGGCAAAGGTGCTGAATCCCCGCGACAGGTTCTCCACCGTGATGGAACACCAGCTGATGGCTGGATGGCTGGCCAGTTTGACGGAGAGATCCTTGGCGATTTTTTCCACCGACAGCGGATACTCAGGCGGCGCGGCGGCTGAAGCTGACCACTGCAGGTCATGGGAGGTAACGGCTTCAACCATTTCAATCAACTCCTCCATCCAGATGAAATGGCGAAAGCGCAGACAGATATTGGCCACTCCCCAATGGCCGAGGGACTGGGGCAGGCCGGAACTGGTCTGCACCGGGGCGGGCGGGGAAATGGGCACGGCGATCTCCAGGGTGAGGTCGTCGGTTTCGGCGAGCGAGCCGTGCATTCTGCAGAGATATTCGGCCAGTTCCGTGGTGCCGGTCGCCGAGGATTTTTTCCTGAGGAAATAGGGGAATTCAATCTCCATATGGGCTGCTTCGGCCTGCAGTTTTTCTTTGGTTTCCTGCAGAATGTGCTGAAAGCTGCGCAGATTGATATCGCCGTGAAAGTGGTTGAGGATCTCGATAAAGCGGCTCATGTGGGTGCCTTTAAACTGATGGGGCAGATTGACGTACATGTTCACCCTGGCCACAGTCCGCTGCACCTTGTTGGCCCTGTCAAGGACGGTAATCGGGTAGGAAATGTCCTTTACCCCTACCTTTTTGATGTTGATGCGCCGGTGATCACGCAGGCTCTGGATGTCCTTCATGGGAGAGGGCGGCCGCCGCCTTGCTCAGGACAGATGCTTGCGGACAGCGCTTTTCAATTCGTCCAGATTGGATGATTTCACGATATAGTCATCCGATGCCCACGAGGCGAGGTCCTGCTTGAATTCCTGATAGGCCGAACTGAGAATGACCGGCAGATTCTGGTTGATTTCCTTCATGCGGCGCAGCACGTCAATACCGTTCATGCCCGGCATGTTGATATCGAGAATAACGAGGTCAGGTGAAATAATACTCAGCTTTTCCAGCGCTTCCTCGCCGGAAAGAGCGGAATGCACCACATACCCTTCTTCCTCAAGTTCCTCCCGATACAGCAGATGGATGCTTTCTTCATCGTCAACAAGTAATATTTTTTTCATGAGCCACCTGTTATTAAATGTTCAATCAAACCTTTGCTTCTTTCAGGAATTTCGCGGCGTCCTCGGGCGGAGTCGGATTAATATAAAACCCGGACCCCCATTCAAAACCGGCGATCTGGGTCAACTTAGGCATGATCTCAATATGCCAGTGATAATGATCAAGCGGTTCGGAACGCAAAGGCGAAGAATGCAGGACAAAATTGTACGGGACATTGGGAATGCAGGCATTGAGCCGCCGCATGCTTTCGGAAAAAATGGCTGCCAGGGCCTGGAAGGAGGAGTGGTCCTGGCTGATGTAGGATGAGGCGTGTCTTTTGGGCAGCACCCACATCTCAAACGGGGACCGGGGAGCATAAGGCGCCAGGGTGATAAAGTGGTCATTTTGGCACACCACCCGTACATCGTTTTTCATCTCCTGATGGATGATGTCGCAGTAGACGCAGCGCTCCTTGTACTTGTAGTAGGAAAGACTGCCGGTCATCTCGGAGACGATTCTGCCCGGCACGATGGGCAGGGCCACCAGCTGGGAATGGGAATGTTCCAGGGAGGCGCCGGCGGCTTTGCCGAAATTCTTGAAGACCATCACATACTTGAAGCGGGGATCGCGGCCGAGGTCAACGATGCGGTCGCGGAAGGCCAGAAACACATCCAGCATTCTCCCCTGGGGCAGGTCGGAAAAGGCCTCGTCATGGTTCGGGGATTCGATGATGACCTCATGGGCGCCGATGCCGTTCATCTTGTCGTACAGCCCATCCCCCTCCTTGTCCAGATCGCCCTCAATGATAAGCGCCGGGTACTTGTTCGGCACCACACGCAGCGTCCAGCCCAGGGTGTTGGGTTGATGATTGATGTCGCCGTAGCTCAGCACCTCCGGCGGGGTTGTTTTTGCATTCCCCGGGCAGAGGGGGCAGAAGCCTCCCTTGCTGACACTGTGTTCAACGATAAAGTCGGTCTGTCGTTTGCCCCGTTCTTTGGCAATAATGATCCAGCGGCCGAGGACGGGATCTTTTCTTAGTTCTGGCATGGCTCAATGATGGAGGTAGATGAAGCTTGAATGGGAAACAGCTTAACTCGCCTTGGCCTTTTCGTAATCTTCCTGCTTTGTTTTGCAATGGATGCAGAGCGTTGTCACCGGGCGGGCCTCCAGCCGGGCAATACCGATGTCGTCGCCGCAATCCTCGCACACGCCGTAATCGTCGTTTTCAATACGCTCCAGGGCCTCCTTGACCTTGGCCAGCAACTTGCGCTCCCGGTCGCGGATGCGCAGTTCGAAATTTCGGTCCGACTCGGCGGTGGCCCGGTCGGTGGGGTCAGGATAATTGCTGCTGCTGTCGGTCATTTCCGTGATCGTCCTATTGGCTTCGGACAGCAGCTCTTCGCTCATATCCTTTAATTTCTTTTTAAAATACGCCAGTTGTTCGTCTGTCATGGCTTCAATCTCCAAATGATTCAGCACTGCTTTTCTGTTTAGGAGCCGCTACGAAATAACATGGCCATTTTTCAATTTCGGTACGGCTCCTTATACCCCTCAAGGGGGTACTGAAAAGAGTGCCGTTTTCGCGCATTTTTCCGGCCATGTTATTTTTTTACAACGGCTTATCTGAAAGTTGACTGGTAAATTGAGAAATCGGCTGATCAGTTTTGCGAGGAATGATGAGTTGCTCATTAACCAATCGCCAAATCAACCATTCTCCCATTCAACAACTTTCATTTTTTTGTAATTCCGTGAGCAAAAGAGGGCTTGAGTATAGCACTCATTTCGGTTCATTTCTGGTGTACGTGCCGCTTTTCCCGCCTGATTTCGTCAAGAGCCTGATGTTGTCGATCACCATTGCCTTATCCACTGCCTTGCACATGTCGTAAATGGTCAAGGCGGCGATTGATACGGCGGTCAGCGCCTCCATCTCCACGCCGGTCTTGCCGGTAATGCCTACGGTGGCGGTAATTTCGATGCAGTTCCTTTCCGCTTCCAGCTTAAAATCGATCTCCGCCCTGGTGATGGGCAGCGGATGGGTGAGCGGAATAAGATCTCCCACCTTTTTCGCCGCCATGATGCCGGCCAGCCGCGCCACCCCCAGCACATCGCCCTTGGCAATGGAGGCGGTGCTGATCAGCGCAAAACACTCCCGCGACACATACACATCCCCGCCGGCCACGGCCTGGCGGACGGTGTCGCTTTTATGGCTGACATCGACCATTCTGGCTTGGCCCGCCTGGTCAAAGTGGGTGAATTCCTTACCCTGCATCGTTTCGTCCCGGTTCATCCCAGGTTGCCGGAAAAGAGTTTCTTGAAAAATCCTTCGCTGTGGTGTTCCTCTTCCCCTGATTGCAGATCGGCGAATTCCTGCAGCAGTTCCTCCTGCCGCTTGCTGATTTTTTTGGGAATAATGACCTTGATCTCCACCACCATGTCACCTTTGCCGTTGCCCCGCAGGCTCGGCACCCCTTCCCCATCGAGGCGGAATGTCTGGCCGGGCTGGGTCCCCTTGGGAATTTTCAGCTTCTTCGTGCCGTGAATGGTCGGCACTTCAAGCGTGCAGCCGAGGGCCGCCTGGGTCATGGCCAGCGGCAGTTCGCAGTAGATGAGATCCCCGTCCCGCTGGAAAAAGTTGTGCGGCTCGACATGGATGACCACATAAAGATCGCCGCCCGGCCCGCCCTTGCGGCCGCCTTCTCCCTCGCCCCGCAGCCGCATTCTGGCCCCGGTATCCACGCCGGCGGGAATTTTCAGCGAAACTTTCTTGCTCTTGTTCACCAGGCCGGCGCCGTGGCAGTCGTTGCAGGGATCGGTCACGATCTCGCCCTGACCCCGGCATTCGGGGCAAGGGGTCCTGATGCTGAAAAATCCCTGGGATCTGGTCACCTGCCCGGCGCCCTGGCAATAGGGGCAGGTCTTGTTTTTAAAGCCGGGGCGGATGCCGCTGCCTTCGCAGGTCCAGCAGGTATCCCGTTTGTTGATGTCAATTTCCTTGTCGACCCCGTGCACCGCCTCCATAAAGGAAATGGTCAGATCATAGCGCAGGTCGTTGCCCGGAATCGGCCCCTGGCTGCGCCGCCTGTTGCCGCCGGCGCTGAACCCGAAGAGGTCGCCGAAGATGTCACCGAAACTCGAGAAGATATCCTCAAAGTTGCCCGGTCCGCTGTATCCGCTGTTCCGCAGGCCTTCCGCGCCGTACCGGTCGTATATTTTCCGTTTTTCGATATCGCGCAGCACCTCGTACGCCTCAGAGGCGGATTTGAACTTCTCTTCCGCCTCCTTATCGCCTTGATTCCTGTCCGGATGATACTGCATGGCCAGCTTGCGGTAGGCTTTTTTTATCTCTTCCGCCGAGGCGTTTTTGTCGACC